>CATKZA010000037.1 GCA_949841235.1 uncultured Clostridiaceae bacterium | reverse complement strand
ATTCAGGGTGCCAAGAAACTGGAAGTGGAGATTCAGATCCGGACGCTTGCCATGAATTTCTGGTCAACGATTGAGCATTCTTTGCAGTATAAATATAAGGAGCACATGCCGGATGAGTTGCGGGAGCGACTGCTGCGGGCGGCAGATGCGGTGAATGTCCTGGACGAGGAGATGGCCTCTGTGCGGGATGAGATTATGGATGCCCAGAATTCTAACCGGCAGAGGGCCAACGTGATTTCAGATATCTTGAATAATATCGAGAATCTCTACCAGGTGGCAAATGAGCGGGAGGTCAATAAGATTCAGAATGAATTTTTCCAGATCTACCAGCAGGATGATATTGGGATACTGAAAAGGTTCAGCAAGCAGTTGGACATTATTGCGGAGACTTACCGGGTACAGAGCGTCTTAAATAGCATCAAATAGAAGGTGCAAAACTATGCTAGGTTCGTTCGTAAAGATCTCTCCAATCAAAGCTGCAATTAGTACCAAGATGCGACGATTTAGAGGCATCCTATATAGAAATGAGGTTGTGTATGGCGGATTTGCCGAAACAATATTGCCAGAGGATGAAAAGGCTTCTGGGAGAGGAATATGGAGAGTACGTGGAAAGTCTTTCTGAGGCTCCCCATTCTGCCTATCGGGTGAACACCCGCAAAGTCTCTCTGGAGAGATGGCGGGAATTGGTTTGTGGCATGGGGCGTAATGGCTGGGAGGGGGCAGGTTCTCCCGGGGCGATGGAAGAGGTACAGGCTCATGCCATGTTTTCGGGAGAGGGAGTGCCTTGGTGCGAGAAGGGATTTTATTTTTCCGGGGGAGTCCATTCCCCCGCCAAGCATCCCTATTATTTTGCCGGGCTTTATTATATCCAGGAGCCAAGTGCCATGATTCCTGCCAGCATCCTCCCCATAGAGCCGGGGGATTTGGTGCTGGACTTGTGCGCCGCCCCCGGGGGGAAGGCAACGGAGCTGGGAAGCAGGCTTGGCGGGACGGGCTTTTTGGTGGCAAATGACGTGAGTGCTTCCAGAGCCATGGCGCTGACGAAGAACCTGCAGCTGGCGGGAATTGCCAATGTGCTGGTGACGGCGGAGACTCCCCAGCGATTGGCAGAGGTGTTTCCCCAGGGATTTGATAAGATTTTGATCGATGCCCCCTGTTCCGGGGAGGGCATGTTTCGCCGGGAACCCAGGATGGTGAAGGACTGGATGGAAAAGGGGCCGGAAAGGTATGCCCCATTGCAGCGGGAGATTCTGGAACAGGCCTACCGCATGCTGCGCCCCGGGGGGATGATGGTTTATTCTACCTGTACCGTCTCCGTGGAGGAGGATGAGGGAGCGGTTAACTGGCTGCTGGACAGGCACCGGGACATGGGGCTGTGTCCCGTGGAACGGCGGGAGGGATTTTCTGCCGGCAGGACGGATCTGCTGGAGGAGCCAGTGGCTTCCATGGAGGACTGCGTGCGCATATTTCCCCACAGAGCGCGGGGGGAGGGGCATTTTGCCGCACTTCTCCGAAAGGGGCATTCCATTCATGATCCTTCTTCGGAGGGAGAGGGGATGGCGAACCCGGGAAAGAGGGCGAAGGATGGGGAGGCGCAGTTCGGGACGGGCTGTGAGGCGATACGAGATGCGGGGGGACGTGTTCCGGGGGTGGAACTGCTGTCCGGAAATAGAAAGCTGGAAAAGGGGCTGGGAGAGGCCGGGGAGGACGTGAGGAGATTCCTGGAACAGATTTTTCTGCCTCCCGGAGTGCTGACCTATGAGAAGGATACGCTTATGTGGCATTCCCATCAGGAGCCGGAGCATGGGGGGCTAAGGGTGCTATATGGCGGTCTGCCCGTGTGTCGGTGGAGGCATAAGGTACAGCCCGGCCCCCAGCTTGCTCTGGCTCTGGAGCCTGGGGAGTATGAGAATGTGCTTTCCCTTGGCCGGGACGATCAGCAGGTTATTCGCTATCTCAAAGGAGAGACGCTGCAGAGGGAGGAACCTCTGACGGGAAATGTGTTGGTGAGCGTGGATGGCTTTGGATTGGGATGGGCCCAGGGCAATGGCCGTGGGATGCTTAAGAATAAATACCATCCCGGCTGGCGGTATCAGTAGAGGATGAGGCGAATAACATTAAAATTTGACGGCGAATTGCAAGCATGACGGGAAGAGAGGAAGAGAGATGAAGGTAGGAAGAGGAGAACTTGGATATATTGACGGAAGGAAGAAGCGGGCGGCTTTGGGAGTGCTTGCCATGGCTGCCATCGGGGTGGGCATATTCCTTTTGGGGCTATTGCTGAATAAGATGTCCAACAGGAATATATTTACAGTGATTGAGGTCTTGTTCGTCCTTCCCGGAGCAAGGTTTCTGGTGTCGCTGATCGTGATGCTTCCCTATCATTCCGTGTCCGGGGAGCGTTACGAGAAGGTCAGGGAAAAGCTGGCACCGGGGGCGATGCTCTATGCGGATCTGGTAATTACCTCTCCAGAGAAGGTGATGCACTTAGACTTCGCAGTGGTGGGGAATGGACAGGTTCTCGCTCTTCTGGGGGAAGGAAAGCAGGATCTTTCCTATGTGAAGAAATATCTGACGGAGGGGGTGCGGAACTGGGGGAGCGGCTATGCCGTGAAGGTGGTGGAGAGCGAGAAGGCTTTCCTGGCAGATGTATCTGCTATGGCGCAGAAGGACGTGGACGAGGAGGAAGAGGCCAAGGTGCGTTCTTACCTGACGTCCCTGATCGTGTAGAGATGGATTGAGAGGATAATCGAAATGAGGGAGATTACCGTATCCGCCAGGGAGGCGGGGCAGCGATTGGATAAATATCTGGCCAAATACCTGTCGGAGGCGCCTAGGAGCTTCTTTTATAAAATGCTGCGGAAGAAGAATATTACATTGAATGGGAAGAAGGCAGCGGGCATGGAGAAATTGGAGGAAGGGGACTGCATCAAGTTCTTTCTCTCGGAGGAAACCATTGCAAAATTTCGGGGAAGGGCCGGGCATCCTTTCGCAGCGGATATGGCGCAGAAGAGTTCTCTGGATATTGTCTATGAGGATGAGGAGCTTTTGGTCGTGAATAAGCCAGCGGGCATGCTGTCTCAGCGGGCCGGCAGGGAAGATGTATCCTTGGTGGAGCATATTGGGAAGCATTTGTCTGAGGAGGATGGGATTGCGCTTTCCGGCGGATTTCGCCCGGGGATATGCAACCGCCTGGACAGGAATACCACGGGGCTGGTGGTGGCGGGAAAGACCGTGGGCAGCTTGCAGTATATGAACCGGCTTTTTCAGGAGCGGCTATTAGAGAAATACTATCTCTGCCTGGTTCAGGGAAGGGTGGATAGGCAGATGCACGGCAAAGGCTATCTGGTGAAGGATGGCGATTCTAATCGGGCGGAGATTGTGCAGGATCGGATAGAGGGAGCGGTGGAGATTGAGACGGCCTACGAGCCTTTGGAGCATGCCCTTTGGCGGGGGAGTTGGCATACTCTTCTGAGAGTGCATCTGATTACGGGGAAATCTCATCAGATTCGAGCCCATCTCCAGAGCTTGGGATACCCTGTTGCGGGGGATGGGAAGTACGGCGGCAGGGAGATGTGCCGTGATTTCGGGAAAGCCTTTGGGGTGCGCCACCAGCTGCTCCATGCATGGCAGCTTCATTTGGGAAATGCGCCTTATTTGCCGGAAAAGTACCGGGGCATGGGCTTGGAGGCCCCTCTGCCGGAGCAGTTCCGTCGGGTGCTGGGGGAGATGGGAATGAAATTTTCGCGCTGAGAGAGGAGTGAGGGACGTTGCCTTCCTGGAATTCCAGGGGACTTCGAGGCTCCGTGCTGGAGGAGTCCATCAATATTACCAACGAGAAATATCGCCAGGAGAGGCTGGCATTGGTGCAGAAGATTCCCACGCCCATTACGCCCATCGAGATTGATCAGGCAAACCACCATATCACGCTGGCCTATTTTGAGAAGAAAAGTACCGTGGACTATATCGGGACGGTGCAGGGGGTGCCGGTGTGCTTTGATGCCAAGGAGTGCAGCGGGGAGACATTTCCTCTCCAGAATATCCACGAGCATCAGATGAAGTTTATGCGGGAGTTTGAGGGGCAGCAGGGGATTGCATTCTTCATTATCTATTTTTCCAAGGTGGAAAAATACTATTATGTACCCTATCGGGATGTGGAGGTGTTCTGGCGGCGGGCCGAGGGGGGGGGCAGGAAGAGCTTTCGCAGGGAGGAACTGGATCAGAGTTACGAAATCCGTTTTTCCCATCAGATCTATATCCATTATCTGGAGATGATTTCTAAGGATCTGGAGGCCAGGGATGAATGAGAAAGTTGTACTAGGCTGAGAATCGTAACAAGTGGCAGGAAATGCTTCGGGAAATGAGGGTTGGAATGATATTAGACGAGTCGGCATATGACCTATTGATGATGTTTTACCTTTTTGCCTTTGCGGGCTGGATATATGAGTGCATATTTGTATTTTTGCGGGATAGGAAGCCAATCAATCGGGGATTTCTCATCGGCCCCATTCTGCCCCTGTATGGATTCGGGGCGGTGGCGGTGTATCTCTTTCTGCGCCCTTTTTGCAAGATTCCCACGCTTCTGTATTTGATGGGCATGGTGGTGGCCACGGTGTTAGAATACGTGACCGGGTGGGTGCTGGAGCGGTGCTTCCATACCAAATGGTGGGATTACTCGGAAGAGCCCTATAATTTCCGGGGGAGGGTGGCTCTGATTCCCTCCCTGTTCTGGGGCGTGCTGTCTCTGGTGATGTTTGACTTCCTGCTGCCCATGGCCCGGGCGGTCATAGAAAGCATTCCCCGGCAGGCGGGGGAAATCATTCTGGGGGTGGCGTTGGCGGCTACTGCGGCTGACCTGTGCTATACGGTCATCACAATTATCAACCTTCGGAAGCAGTTGGAGAGGCTGTATGTCATGATGAAGGAATGGGATTTGATGTTCTGGGAAATGTCTGAGACCTCCATGAAGGAATTGGTGAAGTATTCTGCGGCTGAGATCTCTGAGAAACTGCATTTTATGAAGAAGAATCCCTGGCTGGGCTATCGCCGCATCTTGGATGCATTCCCGAAAATGCGCCTCTCCTTTGGAAGGCGGGAATCCGTATCCGTTCGGGAACTGCTTAGCAATATGCGGGCCAGGACGGAGAATTTCGGCGAGAATGTAAGGGAGAGGCGGGAAGCCTGGGAGGAGGGCTTTAAGGTTAGAAAGGCATCCATTGAGGAATACCTTCGGGAGAAAAAGGAGGAGGCGAAGAAATAGGGAAGCTATCATTGTTCAACGTATCATTTCCAACTTATGTATCTTGCAAAAACTGCACTCCCCCGCATATTCCGATACATGCATGATATAAATGCAATCTTCATCCACCCCGTATAATCTGCAATAATTATAATACCGTTCCCCTGTCTCCGGATCCGCAGAGGTTTCTTGCATCTTGATGCCGGAGTATATTTTTTGGTAGTCCTTTTTCTCAAAGGAATAGCGGTATAGATTTTTTTTATCTACCTTGTAGATGATTCCGTCACAGTAGAGCATATCATATTCGCCAAATCCAGGCTTCCACGAACCGGCATCGATGGATGCCAATTTTTTCATATGCATTAGTTCCGCCGCTTCGAAGATAAAGCGGCCATCTCTCTTGACCACATAAGACAGCACCGTGCCGGAGAGATTCCAATTCACGAAGGTTTCTTCTGCTATTTTGGATTGTTCCAATAGTTTCCCTTTCTTTACGTCGATGCGCATCACCATATTGCCGGACAACAGAGCCACTTCCTCCTTGCTAAGCCAGACCAGTTGGTCAATCTGCTCCCCCTCTTCTGAAAAAACAGCCCTGCCGAAAAGTTCCGAAAGATTCCAGAGGGTTTCCATCTAATTTACAAATTTCTTTTTTTGTGCTAAAATGCATTACCAACTTGCAGAATGAAAATTTTTGCTACTTTTTCGTTGGCATAGTGGCTGTGAAAGGAGTTCTTTCATTTGAAAAATATTTTAATCGTTGACGATGATATCCATATTGGCAATATGCTGGAGGAAATTCTTAGGAAAGAGGGATATGGCGTTTCCCGGGCATACTCCGGAACGGAGGCGCTGCTTGCCCTCTCTGTCGCAAAGCCCGATCTCGTGCTTCTTGATCTGATGCTCCCCGGGCTGAATGGCGAGGAAGTGCTTCCGAAAATCAAGGACATTCCCGTCATTGTAGTAAGCGCAAAAGTGGATATAGACAGCAAGGTTGCCCTGCTTCTTGACGGTGCGGCTGATTATATCTCCAAGCCATTCAATACCAAGGAACTTTTGGCAAGAATCCAGGTGCAATTCAGAAATGCCGCAGGCAGAGTGAGCGCATCTAGCCTGACATATGATGATTTGACCCTTGACATGGATGCCCATACCGTGACAGCGGGAAGCGAAGAAGTCAAATTGACAAAAACGGAATACGCCATCTTAAAGCTGCTGATGCAAAATTCCATGCGGGTTGTCACGAAATCCTTTCTCCTGGATCATATTAGCGAGGATACTCCCGACTGCACGGATAGCTCCCTGAAAATGCATGTCAGCAACCTGCGGAAGAAACTGCGGGAGGCAAACGGCAGAGACTATATTGAGGCGGTATGGGGGATTGGATTCAAACTGCGGGCATCCTCGGAGCGTTACGGCGAATAGTCTTTTGACACCCTGATCCATATAGGAAATCGCTCAAAATATGCGATGCGAAGAATGCTGGCTTAGAACTTTCTTTACACATTCTTTACTCTTTTCTTTACCGCTGTCTTTACCATTTCCTGCTATGATGATTCCAGCGCCAAAATAACGAGGCTTTCCATGTCCTTTTGCATGGCTTTTGGCATGGAAAGTATTTAATAGCAGCATTTCGTTAGGGCGTGAGACAATGAAATGGAGGGATTGTTATGGATTACGTTCTTAGAACGGATGCTTTGAACAAGCATTACAAGCATTTTAAAGCGTTAAACGGATTGTGCATGAATGTTCCCAAGGGAGCAATCTACGGCTTTGTGGGGGAGAACGGTGCGGGCAAGACGACGCTGATACGGCTTATCTGCGGGCTCCAGGAACCCACGTCCGGGGAATATACCCTGTATGGGAGAAAGAATGCGGATGGGGATATTGCCAAGTCTCGCAGGAGGATGGGGGCCGTGGTGGAAAATCCTGCCATCTATCTTAGCATGACGGCAGAGGACAATTTGAGACAGCAATGCCGGATTCTAGGACTGCCATCCTATGACGGATTGCACGATACCCTGAAACTGGTGGGGCTGGATCGCACAGGGAAGAAGAAGGCGAAGAACTTTTCTCTTGGCATGCGCCAGCGTTTGGGAATTGCAATCGCCCTCGTGGGGGATCCTGATTTCCTGGTGCTGGATGAACCGGCAAACGGGCTTGATCCTCAGGGCATCATAGAGATTCGGGAGTTGATTTTAAAACTTAATCGGGAGCGGCAGATTACGGTGCTGATCTCAAGCCATATTCTGGATGAACTTTCAAAGCTTGCCACCCATTATGGGTTTATTGGGAATGGGCGAATGATCAAAGAAATCAGTGCGGGGCAGCTGGAGGCTGCTTGCAGGAAATGCGTGCGCATCGAGGTGAGCCATATGGGAATGCTCTCCCGGGTGCTTGACGAGATGGGTATAGAATATGAAATCATATCGGATCGGGAGGCAGATCTATTTGCCAAAATCCATGTCACCCAACTTGCTCTGGCTCTGGCGGAGCATGGCTGCGAAGTGATTTCCATGCGGGAACATGATGAAAGCCTTGAAAGTTATTATATCAATCTGGTGGGAGGTGAAGGAAATGAATAAGCTGGTAGTGTCTGAATTTATGCGACTGATGAAAAGCAATGTTTTTAAAATTTGTCTGCTCATTTCCGCCGGGCTTGGCATCGGCATCGTCATGATGCGCTGGAGCGATATGAAGATGAACGCAGATATATATGCGGAACTGAGTCAGGAATACAGAAATGCGGATGGCCTGTTATTTGTAGGGTCGCTTTATATGATCTTCGTGATTGCCGTACTGGTAAGCATCTTTGTGGGGACGGAATATTCCAACGGAACGATTCGGAATAAAATCATCGTTGGGCATACCCGGTGGAATATCTATTTTTCAAAACTCATTGTTTGTGCCGTGGCTGATGTAATCATTCATTTATTATGCGTGGTGGCTGTGCTGATATTTGGCAGCATTTTTATTGGCGGCATTACCCTTCCTCCGGCAAAAATCTTTCTCATGATGCTTGTTAGCGCTTCCTCTATCCTGGCATTGACAGCGTGCTTATTGCTTCTGTCAATGTCCATCCAGAGCAGGGCATATGGAGGGGTTGTATGCCTTCTGGCCACATTGATTATGATGTTTGCTTCCATGTCGATTTATCAGAGGCTCTCTGCCCCGGAATACTATGACGGATACGCCTATACGGATGAAAATACAGGGGAGCTCATTGAGGTGGAGAGGGAGAAAAATCCGCGATATCTTACAGGCAGAAAACGAGAACTATATGAATTTTTAAATGACTTTCTGCCCGTTTCCCAGCTCTATCAGATTACGATGCAGAACACGGATCATGGGAAATGGATTGCGGTGTATGATGTCATTTTGATTATAGCCACCACTGGGGCGGGCATCGTGATCTTTCAAAGAAAGAATCTGAGATAAAAGGGGGATCGCAGCATGGGTACGATGATGAATATTTGGCTATGGGCTTTGATTGGCGGAATGCTATTGATCATTTTGTTTCTTGCTTTGAAAATACACATGCTGCGGAAGGCTGCCAGGGAAATGGAGGAGGCATTCGCAAGTCGGCTCATGGAGGATACCAATGCGCTGATTGATATTTCCAGCAATGACCGATGCATGCGGAGCCTTGCCAATGCGCTGAATAAGCAACTGCGGGAGCTGCGCTCCCAGCGTCACCGCTATCTCATGGGAGACATGGAGCTGAAAAACGCTGTCACGAATGTTGCCCATGATTTGCGCACGCCATTAACCGCCATCTGCGGGTATTTGGATTTGCTGGAGCAAGAGGAATCGACGGAGGCCGCCTCCCGGTATATTGGAATCATGAAGGACAGAGCCGATCTGCTCGCCCGGCTGACAGAAGAACTTTTTCGCTACTCTGTCATTCTGGCGGCGGAGGAACATCCCTCTGCAAAACCAGTCGTAATAAACGATGTGCTGGAAGAGAGCATAGCGGCGTTTTATCATATTCTGGGAGAGCAGGGCATTACTCCGGATATCAGAATCACAGAGGAAAAGGTTATCAGGCGGCTTGACCCTTCGTCCCTGACCCGGGTATTTTCTAATCTTATGAATAATGCAGTGAAATATAGCGATGGGGATTTGGAGATTTCTCTGTCTGAAACAGGGGAAATCGTCTTTTCCAATATGGCATCGGAAAT
>CATKZA010000036.1 GCA_949841235.1 uncultured Clostridiaceae bacterium | reverse complement strand
TGATTGAAGATGTGCTTTCTGATGAAACAGAACTGGGCGTTATGGTGGAGACAGTAGTATATAAGCATATGATATCATTTTTGCAGGGAAGTACGGCCCAGCTTGGGTACTTTAGGAATGCAAGGGACAACCAGAAAGAAGTGGATGTGGTGGCGGAACTTCCCAGGCAGAAAATTCTCTGCGAAGTAAAATATTGCAGCAACTCCCATATTCCAAACACGGATGCCATTGTGGAACTGTGTCAAGATGAAAAATCAAAAGTAACAAGTGCTTTCTTAATTACAAAGCGTCTGGAGGATTTTGGAATTACAAAGCATGAGACGGTTACGCCGATTTTGCGCATACCAGCCATTGTCTTTCTATATCTTTTGGGAAAAGGCGAGGCGGATGGCAAAAATGGAAAGATATGATGTTACAATTCACAGTTGATTTAAATAGAGACAATTTGACTGTGAACAGTAACTTGACAATATGCAAAGAGGAAGGTAAATTGCCAGATAGTGGAAAAGAAGGCTGAAATGTGATATACTGAACAGTACATTGGGGATGCCAAGGAGGAGCATGGTTATGAAAAATAACGAACTGGATCATATTGACCGGGAAATCTTAAATATGTTGCAGGAAAATGCCAGAATTTCGTTGAAGGAGATTGCGGAAAAGGTATTTTTGTCTTCTCCGGCAGTGTCCGCCCGCATTGAGAACCTGACAGAATGTGGATACATTGAGGGGTTTCATGCCCGCATCAATGTGGAGAAGATGGGTTATCATGTAAAGGCATTTATTAATTTGGAGGTATCTCCGGTGGATAAGCCGGAATTTTATCCATATATTAAGAATTGCAAGAATGTGGTGGAATGCAACTGCGTCACCGGGGATTATTCCATGCTCATGGAGGTGCTGTTTCCAAATACGGATGAGTTAGACCAGTTTATCGGGGAATTGCAACGGTTTGGCAGGACGAAGACTTTGATCACTTTTTCTACTCCGGTAGAATATAGGGGCTTGCAGATATAGGTATAGAAGTCAATAGGTGACGCATCGGTTTATAGTATGAAAAACTGTGAGTTGCATCGTATATAATGATAGAATATTAACTATATAATATTACAGGGAGGTAAGATGATGGCAAAATTTATTTATGGCGTAGATATTGGAGGAACATCGGTCAAGATGGGACTTTTTGACCAGGAGGGCCAGATTTTGGACAAGTGGGAAATTCCAACCAGGAAGGAAAATTCCGGGGAGGACATTCTGCCGGATATCGCCAAGTCCATTCAGGAAAAAAATCAGGAAAAGAATATTTCTAAAGAGGATATTCTTGGAATCGGCATGGGCGTTCCGGGTCCCATTACCGAGGACGGAAGGGTATTGAAATGCGTGAACCTTGGCTGGGGGATTTTTTCCGTGGCAGATAAGGTGCGGGAACTCACCGGGGTGGAAAAGGTGAAGGTTGGCAATGATGCCAATGTGGCTGCTCTGGGAGAGCAGTGGCGTGGCGGCGGCCGAGGGTTTGACAGTATTGTGATGGTAACGCTGGGAACCGGCGTAGGCGGCGGTGTGGTCTTAAATGGAAAGATTCTGACAGGAGCCAATGGGGCAGCAGGAGAGATTGGGCATCTGCCGGTGAATGCAGGGGAGACGAGGGTCTGTGGCTGTGGAAAGAAGGGGTGTCTGGAACAGTATTCTTCGGCTACGGGTTTGATGAGGAAGGCCAGGCAACTGGTGGAGAATACAGACAAGCCTTCTATGATGCGGGATTATGAGCAGCTGACGGGGAAGGAGATTTTTGACGCTTATGAAGCGGGGGATGCGCTGGCCGCAGAAGTGGTGGATGAATTTGCAGAGTATCTCGGTCTTGGATTGGGGCAGGTGGCCCAGGTTCTCGACCCCCAGGCGTTTGTAATCGGCGGCGGTGTTTCCAAGAATGGACCTGTGGTGACGGAGGTAATCAAGGATAGGTATGTGAAGAATGTAATGTTTGCCCTTCAGGGAACGGAATTTCGACTGGCGGAACTGGGAAATGATGCGGGAATGTATGGCGCCGTGAAAATGGTGCTGGAGTAGTTATCAGATCATGAAAGCATCTGCCGTATGACAGATGCTTTCATGATCGTATAGTTATGAGTTATGTTGTTGTGTTTAAAATGTCCAGAAATTCTCTTGCAGTGACGATGAACGGCTTTATTGGGAAGTGTTTCTTATTTCCAGTGACAAGATACGCATCATCTTCTTGCTTTTCAATAACAACCTCATAAAAAGGTAGGTCTTTCATGTCTGGTAATAACTCGCCAGTCGATGTAGAGACAATTCGTTCGCCATATTTTTCAATGGTCGAAAGAAGTATGCGGATGGTTTCTTCCGAAAAATGAAACTTGGTACGTCGAAGTACCTCATTATATTCTTTTAAGATTTCATCACTGAAGAGAGGAATCACCTCGCCTGAGAATAATTTTCCAACGACCAGAACGGTGGCGGCATCGTCATGACTTGAAAGTAATGCAGAGACAAGGACATTTGTGTCAATTACTGCATAGTAGGTCATTTATTCACCTCCGTACCTTGCTTGTCTGATTTCTTGATTGATTTCATCCAAACTCAAATCCTGAACACCGTTCTGCTTTGCTTCTGCTCTTAAGGCAAGAAATGCCTGCATGCCGGAAACTCTGGTGATATCTTCAGAAGCATGAATTTCAAATGGAATTTTTCTTTCTCGGACAACGGCTCGTGCAAATACATTGAATGCAGTAGTAGCGTTCATTCCAAAGTCAGCACAAAGAGCATCAAACTGACGCTTCAAATTTTCATCCATTCGGATGCTAAAGGTAGCCTGCGCCATATTAACACCTCCTTCACCATCTATTATAATAAAAATAATTAAGAATTGCAATAAATACGAACCTATTAGGTGCATATTTATATAAAATTCTATTCATACCGCAATGCGTCAATGGGATGCAGTTTCGCAGCCTTGTTTGCGGGATAGTATCCGAAGAAGATTCCGATCATCATGGAGAATCCAACGGCAACTAGTATGGCGGTGAAGGGAACGGCAGCAGTGTATCCCAGAAGGGTTGCGGCGACAGCGCCCAGCGTGAATCCGAGGATGATGCCGAAGATGCCGCCTACAAGGCACAGGATCACCGACTCGGTAATGAATTGGAGCTTGATGGAACTGTTTTTTGCACCAAGGGCTTTTCTTGTGCCGATTTCCCTGGTGCGTTCCGTGATGGATACCAGCATGATATTCATCACGCCAATTCCTCCCACCAGAAGGGAGATTCCTGCGATAAAGGCGATAGCGATTGTTACGGTGCGAATCATGTCGCCCATGGATTCCGTCATGGATTCCATGGTAGTCGTAGTAATCTGATAGTCTTTATTTCCCATGTAATAAGGGAGGAAGAATGTCTCGATGCTGTCGGCGAACGCAGAGACATCGGACACGTCTGTGGAGGTAACTACGGTAAATTGGGAGTAGCCCTCGTCAGCCCTCGCCTGTTCCTTTGCGGTGGTGAGGGGGATGTAGGCAGATGTGGTGACATCTTCTTCCGTGGAAGAGCTAAACCCCGTCTCTTCATATTTATAGATACCCACGATGTAATAAGAGTAATATTCGCTGTTTATATTTACGTTGATTTTTTCGCTGAGGGCTTTGCTTTTATCGCCTTCAAACATATTTTCTACCACTTTGTCTGATACCATAATCACATTCTTGCTGCCAGACAGGTCAGCAGCTTTGATATGCCTTCCTTCCAGCAGCTTGAGCTTTTTGGAGGCAAAGTAATCCTCGTTCACACCTTCCACGGCTATATTGGCATAGTCGCTGCCGTCTTTAATCGTGCCGCTTCCCAGAGATTCGCTGATGGCAACGGCATCAATCTGGTCTTTCATTTGCGTTTTCAAAGCATCAATCATATCTTCCGTAATTCGGTCGCTCTCTTCCATAGAGGCAGTTTTATTGGAGGAGCCGAAGTTCATTCCGCTCCGGGTGGAAGTGCTGTCCTCCGAGCGTTCTTTCAGCCCCACGGTGACATTGTTTGCTCCCATTTCCTGAAAGGAAGTGCTTACCGCATTGGTGAGGGAGGAACTTATGGTCATAATGGCAATGACGGAGCCGATGCCGATGATAATGCCCAGCATCGTGAGCAATGCCCGCATTTTGCTCGCCAGAAGGGAAGAAAATGCCAGTCTTATGTTCTCCCATATCAACATACTCTGTCCCCCTTTCTTTCATCTGCAATCATTCCGTCAGAGAGGGTTACAATCCGCTGGGTTTCCTTTGCCAATTCCGGAGAGTGGGTGATGAAGACGATGGTCTTTCCCTCTTCGTGATGGAGACGATGGAATATGTCCATGATTACCCTTCCTGTCTTGCTGTCTAGGGAACCGGTCGGCTCATCCGCCAGGATAATGGAAGGATTGTTTGCCATGGCTCTGGCGATGGCAACCCGCTGTTTCTGTCCCCCGGAAAGTTCATCGGATTTGTGGGTCATGCGTTCTCCCATGCCTACCATTTCCAGAAGCTCTTTTGCCCGGGCGTGACGTTCCTGCTTGGAAATCCCTGCATAAAGCATGGGCAGTTCCACATTGGAAAGTGCGGTGGAGCGGGCCACCAGATTATATGTCTGGAACACAAATCCGATTTTTTGATTTCGTATCTCAGAAAGTTTCTTATCCTTTGCCCGGCATACGTCAGTGCCATCCAGAATATACCCTCCCTCTGTGGGCTTATCCAGGGCTCCGATAATGTTCATCAGCGTGGATTTTCCGGAACCGGATTCCCCGACGATGGAGAGAAATTCCCCTTCTTTGACCTCCAGGTCGATGCCGTGGAGAATCTCCAGTTCATTGGGCTTTCCCACGAAAAATCGCTTTACGATGTGAGATAATTGAATAACCGTATTACTGTCTTTTTTTGGCATATGCATTCTCCATTCTATCAATCTCTTGGTGCCGCAGGCGGATTTCCTCCTCCACTGCCATTTCGAGATCCCTTATTTCCCCGGTTCATATTTCCTCCGGGCATGCCCTGCCCATTGCCAAAATTAAACCCATTCTTCTCGGATTCATTTTCTTGGGAGGATTCTTCTGTCTCGTCCGTGGGGATGATGACTAGCATGCCCTCTTTCAAGGAGTCTGCGCTGATTTCCACATAATAATCGCTTTCCATGCCCTTGGTGACGGCTATTTCCTGGAATTTCTCCGTATTGCTCGCATTTTCTGCCACACGTATAACAGAATTTCCGCTATCATTTTTGTGTATGGCATCATAGGGGACGGCAAATACGTCAGTGGCCTCCTCTAGAATCAGACTGCATTTAGCGGTCAATCCCATTTTCAATTTGTCATTGCTATCCGTAATGTCAATTACCACTTCATATCCGTCAGAAGAGGAGGTAGATGTGCTTGCCATCACTGCGCCGCTGCCGTTTCCGGAAGAAGTGCTGGAATCGGAGGAGGTGGAATCGGTGGAAGGTGCCACGAAAGATATCTTTCCTTGGATTTCTTGCTGATCCGTGGCCTCTGTCAAAATGACGGCGCGCTGCCCTACGGAAACATTGCTGATATCATATTCATCCACCGTAGTGGTGACAGTGAAAGAACTGGTATCATCAATCTGAAACAGACTGCCGCCGGAATAGGTGTCCCCATCTGTCACGTTCACTGTAGTGACAATGCCGGAAATCGGGGCGGTGACAGCACAGTTCTTTAGGTTCTTCTGCGCCTGTTCTACTTGGCTTTCCGCTTCCCGTATACTTTTTTGGGCAGAGGAGTTGGCGTTTGCCAGAGCATTCTCAGCATTCTGCACGCTGGATTTATTTTGCCTGGAAGAACTATCTCGGTTGGAGATGGCATTTTCATAAGTGGTCTGGGCTTGGGTTTTTCCTTCTTGGGCCTTGGAAAGTTGTTCTTGCAGTTCCTTTTTCTTTGCCGCATTCTTTGCTTTCTGAATCTGCTTTTTCAGCGTTGCAATTTGTTTTTTTGCGTCTGCCAGGGCATCCTTTGCCTTAGTAATGGCTCTGGCTGATTTGGACTGTTCGGAAGCGTAGGTTTCTCTGGCAGTGGAAAGCTGCTGGGTGGCAGAGGTAACGCTTCTGCTGGAATCTGCTTTTGCCGTTGTCAGATTTTCTTTTGCATCCGCCAGAGCGTCTTTCAAATCGCTTTGATCGAAAGTGACAAGAGAATCGCCCTTCTTCACCTGATCCCCCACCTTGACCTTGACTTTTTTGACGGTCAGGTTGGTTGCCTGGGCAGACACGGTTCTGGAGTCAGCACTCTTGACAGTGCCTGTGGCGCTGATAGATTTGATTAGATTCTGCTTTTTCAGGGTGATGACATTATTCTTTTTTGCAGTGGCGCTTTCTCCGGCGGAAGGACGAAGATTGCTCCATGCAATGGCCAGCACTCCGGCAGCAGCGAGAATGGCCAGCGGCAGGATTGCCAGCATCTTGTGGCGTTTGATTTTTGCTATCACTTGAGACCTCCTTCATTTTGTACTGGACTTATACAGTTATTGGTATTATTGTTTCCAAGGGATCCTTGTTTCATTATTATAAAAAATAGAATGTGAATAAATGGTGATAAAATATTGAAAAAAATTTGATATGTGTTTGAAATAAGTTTTGCGGTCTATATTCGTAAAATTATAGACATTTTGAATAATTTGCGATATACTGCCCTACAGATGGAGGTGGTAATCGTGATTTACAGACCAATGTATCTGGACAAGATTATGGCTTATGTAGATGCTCCCTTTGTAAAGATTCTTACGGGAGTTCGCCGTTGTGGAAAGTCTACGATACTAAAAATGATTATGGAAAAACTGCGAACGGAGCGCAATATTCCTGCGAACCGTATTGTGAGCTGCCGCTATGATTCCATGGAATATGACGATATGACGGCAAGGCAGATGTATGCTCATCTGAAGGAGCGTCTTTCGCCTGATGGAAAAACCTATCTGTTTCTTGACGAGGTTCAAGAGATCAAGGGATGGGAAAAGGTGGTCAATTCTTTGGTATCGGATTATGATGTAGATCTTTATGTGACCGGCTCAAATTCCCGTATGATGTCCTCAGAGATTTCTACCTATCTAACCGGGAGATATATTACTTTTCGTATCTTTACCCTTTCCTTCTCGGAATATCTGATGTTTAAGGAAAAGTATGATACGATTGGCAATTTGAGAGAAGAACTTGCAGAGTATGTCCGTTTGGGTGGCTTTCCCGCAACGCATTTGCAGAAATATTCCCAGGACGAGATTTACACAATTGTCCGCGACATTTACAATTCCACTATTTTCTCTGATATTGTGAAACGAAGTCAAATTAGAAAAATAGACCAGTTAGAGCGTATTGTCAAATACACCTTTCAAAATGTGGGCAATACATTTTCTGCGAAGTCGATTTCGGATTACCTGAAATCGGAACGAAGGACATTGGATCATGAGACGGTATACAGTTATCTTGAAAAACTGGAAAAGGCGTATCTGCTCCACCGATGTTCACGGTATGATTTGCAGGGCAAAGAAATTCTGAAAACCCAGGAGAAATTTTATCTTGCAGATAATGCCTTGCGATACAGCGTACTGGGCTACAATGCCGACAGTGTTGCCGCAAGTCTGGAAAACATCGTATACTTGGAGCTTTGCCGCAGAGGATATACCGTCAATATCGGGAAAACAAAGGATGGTGAAATCGATTTCGTAGCAGTAAGGCAGAATGAAAAACTATATGTGCAGGTTACGCAGGAGATTCATTCTGAAAAAACGGAAAAACGGGAATACAGCCGTCTGCTTGAAGTACATGATAATTACCCTAAATATGTACTCAGGGCGGACGAATTTGCAGGGGGAAACTATGAGGGCATTAAGACAATGCACATATCGGATTTTTTGCTTAGTTCTGAATACTAATCAACAAAAGTTATGGAATATATTGAAAAACCGGCCAATGGATATCGGATACCCATTGGCCGGTTTTATAAAAAACGACAAAATAATTTGTTGTTTACTATAACCCTTCCGGGGGATGTGCACGATTTTTGTAAGGAAACATCTGCGTTTAGATGCAGCAAAAATCGACGCAGCGAACGCCAAAAACAGAAATTTTTGTCGTTCGCTATCAAAATGATTGTAAGAAATCAAATGATTATTTAAGAGTAACCTTTGCGCCTTCTGCCTCGAGTTTCTCTTTGATTTCGTTGGCTTCTTCCTTGGCAGCAGCCTCCTTGACAACCTTGGGAGCACCGTCAACGACTTCCTTAGCCTCCTTCAGGCCCAGGCCGGTTACTTCGCGAACGACCTTGATGACCTTAACCTTGTTCGGGCCAACCTCTGTAAGTTCTACGTCGAACTCATCCTTCTCAGCGCCGCCCTCAGCAGCACCGCCTGCTGCAGCCACTACAACGCCTGCTGCTGCGGATACGCCGAACTCTTCCTCGCAAGCCTTTACTAAATCATTTAATTCTAACACTGTCATGCCTTTGATAGCATCAATAAATTCCTGAGTAGTCATTTTCATATACCTCCGTAATTTCTAAATAAAAACTGGTTTCGATGTTACCTATGCGGTGCTTCCTACGCCTCTGCTGCGCTATCGCTCTTCTCAGCGATCTGGTTAAGCACGCGAGCAAGATTGGTAATAGGTGACTGCAGAGAGCCAAGCAGTTTGGAAATAAGCTCTTCTCTTGAAGGGATGCTTGCAAGAGACTTGACGCCGTCCACGTCATAGAAAGTTCCCTCTACGACAGCACCCTTAAATTCCAGTGCCTCTGCTTCCTTTGCAATGTTGGATAAGATCCTGATGGGAGCAGTCGCATCTTCTTTTGAAATGGCAATGGCAGATGGTCCGTCTAACAGATCATTCATCTGCGCAAAATCAGTACCTTCAAAAGCACGTTTCATCAATGTGTTTTTGTAAACCTTGTACTCGCAACCTGCCTCTCTCAGTCCTTTGCGGAGCTTGGTATCCTGCTCTACTGTCAATCCGCGGTAATCTACCAGCACTACAGTAGTAGCTTCTTCAATTTTAGACTTAATCTCGTCCACGATTGGCTGTTTTAATTCAACTTTTGCCATGGGTAAAATCTCCTTTCCTGGGCAATGCCCAATATTTACACTGCACGGAGTATTTTTACTTTAGTAGGACGAAGATTCCTATAAAGCAAAAACCCCTCTGCCAATGACAGAGGGGTAGTAATATTCATAAACAAATGAAATCCTATCTTCCTCGGTAGGCGGCTGTCCTTACGCCGGTTCGCCGGCACCTACTGTCTACGGCAGTGTGGTTCGCTTTCGCAAAACCTTGGACAGAATACCATAAATATGATAGAATGTCAAGATTTTTAATTCCTTGAGTTTCCGCAGTTTTATCCACAGCACCTCATTTCTAGGGTTCTTTTTATAAACAACTTTCAAAAAATGCCTAAAATATAAGGAATCCCATTCCTTTTTGATGTAAAATTAAGTTGATAAACAA
>CATKZA010000035.1 GCA_949841235.1 uncultured Clostridiaceae bacterium | reverse complement strand
CTGATCGCCCGTTCCCCGGATGCGCTTCCACAAGATGGGGATTCCGCCTAGAATCAGTCCAATAAATGTCAGGCTGGTCTGCAAAGGATGATGTTCCTGCAAATACCCGATAGCATACGCCAGCCCCACAATTCCCACTACCATCCCGACGATATAGGGAAACAGGATCGAAAGGCTCTTCTTCAACTGCTTGAAAATATGGGTAATGCAGAATATAATATCATCATAGATTCCCATGGACACCATCATGGTGCCGCCACTAACACCAGGCACTGCATTCGCAAGACCAATAATAATTCCCTTTAACGCTTTTTTAATAAAATCCATATTACAACTCCATTTTCCATTCCATTTGCAAAGATTATGGGATATAATGATGCTAGGGTCAAAAGTAGATAGCAATGCATGTTTACATGCAAATTGCTATCTACTGGCTTGACCCGCCAAACACCGACAAGAAGCAGATTTGCTTGCAAATATGCGAAATTGGAGGTGTTTGTAGGATTGCGAAAATTGCGCAGCAATGTAGCAATCCGTAGCATCAGTTGGGGGTAAAATACCTTTTGACCCCAACATCATGTAATGTTACTAGTGTACTTAGCATCGGTTAATTAACGCTACCCCATAGACTATAACATAAATATTAGGAAGAAACAACAAGATATCCGCCCATAGCGACACATTTTTTACATATACTTTGCAAAATAATAACATATTCCTACTCTATAGTATTCCGAAATACGAATGCTTATGAACCGGCAGTAAAGAAATGAGGGATTATCTATGAAAGATTTTTACAATATAAAAATGAAACTGCGAACCCTGTGCATGCTGGGGGCAGTGCTTCCTTCCCTTTTGTGCAATGCCGCCTGGGCGCAGGCAGCTCAAAAGCAGGCCTACCGCATTACAGTAGATGACATCTATCAAGGCAGCATCCAGAAAGAAGAGGACGGATTCCTATCCTATCGGTATTTGAACAAAAAAGGCAAGTCTTTGTCTTCCGTCAAGGCAGACGCAAAAACAGCCTCTGATGCCCCAAAGGACAGCACGCTCCCCTCCTCTTACGATCTGCGGGACAAAAACGCTGTCACCTCCATCAAGAATCAGGGATACTCCGGCTCCTGCTGGGCTTTCGCCTCCCTCAAATCCCTGGAATCCAACTTAATCATGACCAACAAGGCCTCATCCGACCTGGATTTATCCGAGAGCCATCTGAACTGGTTTCTATTTTCACCGTCCCAGACCCCTTCAGACCCCCTCTACAGGGACGGAATCACCTTCCGGGAAAGCAGTGCCAAATCCGCATACAATGCAGAGAGCAGCACCATCAGGAACACCTACAGCTATTCCGCCTACCGCAATGCCCTCCCATACTTGAGGGGCAGCAACGCACTGCTGGGAACCTTCATATTGGCCAAATGGACCGGCGCAGTAAAAGAGTCTGCCGCTCCCTTCAACGCCTCCTCTACCAAGAACCTCTTCGGAATGGCAAATACCATGAAGCAAAAAGCCAATGCCATGCGCTATCAGGCAGATTATTATCTGACAGATTCCAACTGCTACGATGGCGCATCCATGGATGAAATGAAGCGCGCCCTGATGAATACAGGCGCATTGGAGGCATCTTTTTACTCAGAGGAAGATTATGTGACGAAAAATAGCGACGGAACCTTCAGCTATTACCAAAACCAAAAAAATACCCGGGATGCCAACCATTGCATTGCAATCATAGGATGGGATGACAACTACAGCCGGAACAATTTTGGAGAGCAGCCCCCCGAGCGGGACGGTGCCTGGCTGATTGCCAACAGTTACGGCTCCAATTATGGGCAGAATGGGTATTTCTGGCTTTCCTACGACGAACCCTCTCTGGGGGAGATTTACGGATTTCAAGGAACAAAGAATTCCACCTATGACAATAACTATCAGTACGATGGCTCCGGCTGGGGCAGCACTTTGGTTCCCCACAAAGAACATCCCATGAAAGTGGCAAATATTTTTACCGCCAACAAAAAATTTACCCAGTCCCTGACGGCCGTGGCACTCTATACTGCCACGGCAGAGCAGCCCTACACCATAGAAATATACAAAAATGTTGCCCCGGACAACCCCACCAGCGGCACTCTTGCCGCCACGCTGACCGGGACGGAAAAATACAGCGGCTACCACACCATCTCCCTGCCCGCTCCCATCTCGTTGAAGGCAAACGAGCGATTTTCCGTGGTGGCATCATATCATCGAACCAATGAAAAGAATGGATTCATTCCCATCGAGGGTACGACGCTATACTCCTCCTCCCTGGAAATGAACTTCCACTCCACGCCTGGAAAAAGTTTCTGCTATGCCTACGGCACCAACACGGAGAGCGGGGAATCTTCCTACCAGTGGATGGATTTGCACTCCACGCCCATCACCACAGGCAGCAATACGGAGGAAAATATATACAATAACGTGTGTATCAAGGCTTTTACCGTAAACAAGAAAAATGCGGGTTCCATCCGCTTCTCCCCCTCCAAATATACGCTGGGGGCTGGAGAACGGATCACTTTGACTCCCGTCATCAAAAACACTGCCAGCAAGTCCATACGATATGTCAGTTCCAAGCCATCCGTAGCCACCGTCTCCGCCAGCGGAAAGATCCGGGCAAAGAAAAAAGGCAGCACCACCATCACCGCCACCTTGCCCACCGGAGCAACCGCTTCCATCAAAATAACGGTCAAGTCTGCGCCAAAGAAAATCCGTACCAGCCCCGCTGGGAAAAAGACAATCAAGACCGGAAAATCATTTTCCATCAAGGTCAAGCTGCCTGCAAAGACCGCCAGCCACACCATTTCCTATACATCCAGCAAGCCTAAGGTGGCAAAGGTCAGCAAAAAGGGAAAAGTCACTGGAAAAAAACAGGGAACCGCTATCATCACCGTGAAGACATTTAACGGAAAAAAGACCAAAATCAAAGTCAAAGTCAAGAAAACTACAAATAAGCCCAAATAGAAACAGCAATTACTATTCATGATCGACCATGAATAAAAACCACATAATCTTATGCCGAAACAGGAGAAGGCTACTCCTTCTCCAATTTCGGCAGGGAGGCGAAAAACTCCGGACACATGCGGAGGAGCGTATTATCCTCATGATCCATCCGAAACAAATCCAATACCGGCTTCATCACCCGCTCAAACTCCTCCCGATCCTTGGACAGTTTGAGTATCTCCGCCGTATTCACCGCATCAGCCAAAGCCGTATGCTCATCTCCCGTAAACTCATAATCCGCCGATGCCACGGCCTGTTTCAGCCGCACCTTCTTCTCTATTCCCAGCAGATTGCTAAATTCTTCCTGGAAATCATTCCAGTTGCGCTCCATCGTTTCCAAAATCTCTCCCGTATACCCCTTGAACTTGGACTCATTTTGGAACTGGCGGATATCTGACAGGCTCCAGGAATAAAACTGCGCCCGTTCTTCCCCCACCCATGCGGCAAAATCGTCCATCGCCTCCCGGAACTTCGGCGCGCCCACCAGCATCTCGTCAGTGATGCCTGTCAGCTGGATGATATGCTCATCCATAGGGCCAAAATCCGGTAGCACGTATGTCTGATAGGTGTCCCGCATCTTGAAATCCTGATCCAGACGGACTGCGCCTATCTCAATCAGCTCGCTGGACAATTTCTGATCCTCCCGAAACTGCTTTTCTATCATATTCATCTCTAAATCTATTACAATATGGTTCATTTCCCATCATCCTTTCCGCCGCATATTATACCACACTTCTCCCTCCCTGACAAAACTTTACGAAATCCATGAATTATGCTATGATTGCCATATCTATTCCACAGAAAGGAACAGCAATATGCGATTGAGAAATGTCAAAGGGGCCGGGCAGCGCATCCTGGACAATCCCTACACCATACAGACAGACGGCGCAGAGGGCATTGATTACCGAGGGTTATGGAATCAAAAATTCTTCCAAAACGACCACCCGATTCACATAGAAATCGGCATGGGGAAGGGGCAATTCATCATTCAGATGGCGCAAGGTCACCCAAATATCAACTATATTGGCGTGGAAAAATATTCCAGCGTGCTGGTAAGGGCCCTGGATAAGCGGGAAGCGTTAGAGACGGACAATCTCCTATTCCTGCGCATGGATGCGGCGGATATCGCAGAATTTTTTGCGCCAGAAGAAGTATCGCAAATCTATCTGAATTTTTCTGATCCCTGGCCAAAAGACCGACACGCCAAAAGGCGGCTCACATCCATAGAGCATTTGCGGCTCTATGAGCAAATCTTAAAAAAGGACGGATGTCTGCAATTTAAGACAGACAACCGCCCCCTTTTTGATTTTTCCTTAGAACAATTAGACGCTGCCGGCTGGGCAAAGGAGGAAGTGAACTTTGACCTTCACCAAAACGGCCCTGCCCCACACAATGTCATGACAGAGTACGAGGAGAAATTTTACCATCTAGGCACCCCCATCTGTCGGCTCCTCGCCCGCAGACCCGCCATCTGACCGCAACCGCTGCAAAGCCTTGATATTCTTTCCCTGCAGCCTGTTGGTGATGAATTTATTGCACAGATGGGCAATCACGGCCACTACCGGAACGCCGATGAACATGCCCACAAAGCCAAAATATGCGCCACCCACGGTGATGGCAAATATTACCCATATGGGACTTAAGCCCGTGGATTGCCCCAACAGCCTAGGTCCCAGAATCAGCCCATCAAATTGCTGCAAGGCCAGAATCATGATGGCAAATATCAGGGCAAGTTCCCAATCAATGCAAAGATAGATCAAAACTCCGGGAACGGCTCCCACAAACGGGCCAAAATAGGGAATCATATTGGTAATTCCCACAATCACGCTGAGCAGCACCGCATAAGGCAATCCAAGGATCGTCATCAGTATGCAGCACAGGCAACCGATAATCAGCGAATCAATGGCCTTGCTGATGAGAAAGGCACCGAAAATATCATTGCACTCTCGAAAAGTAGTACAGACCACATCCCCTTTCTCCTCAGAAAATAGCGCATAAACCACCCTCTTAGCCTCATATCGGAAGGAATCTTTACTATAAATCATATAGATGGAAATAAACAAGCCCAGCACCAGATTAATGGCCAATTTCACAATGGACACCGAAAATGAATACACCACCGGCACGATGCTGCTTACCACGTTGGTTCCATAACTCACCAAATTTGGCACGGCACTGGCAAGCTGCTTGTTAAAGTCATCCCAATTAATGGCAGGGAACTGTTTTTCCAATTCCGGAAAGCGTTCCTCCAGATGACCCAGTTCTTTGGCAATGCTCCCATACATGCCGGGAAGCTTTTCCGTCAATTCCCGGATGCTGGCTCCCACCTGGGGCACCACGAAGACGAAGGCCAGGATAATAAATCCCAGCACGATGACATAGGCCATGACAATCGATAATATCAACGTCACCCTCGGCAGCCTTCCCCTGGCGACCCTCTTCTGCAGAAGCCCATCTATCCTGGCAACCAGAGGATTCAAAAAATAGGCAATCAGCACGCCAATCAGAAAGGGCGTCAGCACATGAATCATATTCTTCAAAAATGCTATTGTCTGCCCGCCGTGGGAAGTAATAATATATAGCAAAATCGCAGAGAAAATCACAAAAAGCGCATACCTGCAAATAGACATATATTTGTGGTTAATGTGGAACCAGCGAATCCTCTTTTCCGCATTTTCCCCCTCTTTCACCCCGGCACTGTCCCGTTCTGGAGATTTCCGGCTCTTCCCCTCCGTTTCCCCGCCTGCCAGATCTTTTTCTTGATCCTCTTTCTCTCCATCTATCAGATGTTCACCAACTACGCCCTCTTGCGTATCCAATCCGCTCTTCCTTTCCGCTTTACAGCCTCTGGCTTTTCCCATCTCCAATGTTTCCTCACGCACGAAACCCCATCCTTTCTCTTCTTGAACATCATAAAATACTCTTAAACGTAATTATCTGCCAAATATATTTGGAAATATAGACAAGCATCACTGCAAGAAATTTAGTTTATGATGTACTACACATTGATATGAGTATACCTCACTTTTTAACAAATATCAACGGTACAATATCGATCACCACTGGGCGGTCTTCTCTATCTATTCCATATTTTTTATTACGTTAACTGACATCAGCAGATCCGCTACCGATCCAGATAATTGTCAAATATGGCCTCCTCCACCACCTGGATGCACTCTTCCGGCTTTTTCTGGATATCCTTCCCCCAGAAATGAATCACCGTCCAGCCCATGAGCAAGAGTTTTTGGTCATTCTCCCTGTCCCTCTCCATATTCCGCTCTATCTTGGGCAGCCAGTAGTCAGGATTGTTTCCCTTGGCCAGCCGGGGACGCAGCACTTCCCAATCCTTCCCATGGAAAAATTCCCCATCACAGAAAATGCAGATCTTATATTTCGTCAGGACAATATCCGGACTGCCCGGCAGCTTCTTATAATTCTTCCTGTATCGGTATCCCTTTTCCCACAAAGCCTTGCGGAGAATGAGTTCAATCTTGGTATCCTTGGAACGGATTCTCTGCATCGCCTTGCGCCTCTGCTCCTTCGTCAGCACGTCCATCTCATCAACTCCATTCTATCATGAACTTCGTTCATAATCCCTGCTGCGCCCTCACAGGCAAACTTGCCCGGTTCGCCCATCATCCTGTCATGACGCTACGGTTTTCTGCATTGCTACGTAATTTTCGCTATCCTATCACAATTCAAATAACTTTCTTGCACAATATTTTACCACTTCCACATTGACGCTATTTCCAAACTGCTTGTATGCCTGCTGGTCGCTCTCATCGCACAGGAAGGAATCCGCGCCCTCCTCCGTCCTCTCCCGCACAGGATTGGGAAAGCTTTGCAGCCTGCCCGCCTCCTCCACCGTCAGCCTCCTGCGGTAACGCCCAATAATAGGAATCTGCACCATTGCCACCAGTGCGGGAAAGCAGGTAGGGGCTTTGATGCGCACGCCGGAGGGGCGCAGCTGGATCACCCCCTCCCACACGCTATCAATCATGGTTCCCGCCTGCCACTCCATCTTGTGGTGGGTGGGGGCAAAATCCTTCAACTGGTCATACCGATCCAGCCATCCTTCGATAAACTCCCTGTTCTCTTGGTAGAGCATCATATTCTTCTCCACAAATCCCCTCTTCCAATCGGGAAAGTCTTCCGGTGCCTTTTCATACCGGAAATAATCTGCCCATATGGGAAAACCAATCACTTTCCTATTGATTCCCTGATAAAATTCATCCCAGGCAGTCAGCACCATCTCCTCATATTGGGAGATGTAATATTTCTCCTCCACAGCCTCCTCTGTAATCACATCATAAATGCTATTATCATTCTTCTTCTTTTTCGCCTCTATTTTGATTGCCAAAGGCTCCCCCACATTGTCAGGCTCGTACTTTCCCAAAATGATCACCCGCTCCCGCAACTGGGGAATCCCCAACTGGTGGGGACTGACAATCAGCGGCTTTTCCGTCAGCCGATAACCGCATTCCTTCAAAACCTTCCTGATAATCCTCCAAGTATTGCCGTGGTCATGGGATACCAGATTCCTCACATTCTCCAATATGATATAGGGACTGTGCTGCGCCCGCAGTATCCGGGCAATTTCAAAAAACAGCGTTCCCCGGGTCTCATCTTCCAAGCCTTCCTGCTTGCCCGCCTTGCTGAACGCTTGGCAGGGAAATCCCGCACACAGCACATCATGGGGCGGGACATCTTCCAAGGCATCCAGTTCCTGCACATTCCTGTCAGATGACATGCCATAATTCTCTTGATACACCTTATTGCAGAAGGAATCAATCTCCGCCGCCAGCACGCACTCTCCCCCCAGCTGCTCCATCGCCTGGTGGAATCCGCCAATGCCCGAAAACAAATCTATAAATTTAAACTTTTTCATCTTGTAATTCTCCTACAATAAAGTGCGGCAGCTGATCCTGCTCTACCATAATCTTGGGCTTGCGTGGTTTCCCGTTGCTATTTACCCCTTGGCGAAATGAACCATATCCAAAAGCGGTGCCCAAAAGGGCACCACTTAACACGTCATTCCTTATTGCATTCCCGCTCTTGCTTGGCGTTACGATTCATCTTCTGCCGTCATATTCCACAGGCGGGCATCCAAGCACTCCTCGTAGGCATCTGCTGCCGCATCGTACTCCTCCTCGCTGTCAATATCCTCCAGCTCGAAATCATCCTCTCCCAAGTCTTTGAGCCGAAACACATAATATTCCGTCACATTCTCCGTGCGGCCAGGTATCAGTGCGGCATACAGCCGTCCCCGCACCTCGTAGATCTCATCCACATAGAATTCCTTATCCACCCCATCCTCGTCAGTCAACGTGACCGTGGTTTCCTTAAAATTATAATTATCTGCCATGTTCCCCTGCCTTTATAACATCTTTTTTACACACTAACTTTTCACCTTTTTTGCTGTATAGGAAATTGCTCATAACATAACGCTATGTCAACCAAGAATGCCTTCGGCATTCTTGCAAGGGAACGCGCTGGCGTTCCCTTTTTTTATTCCACCGTCACCACTTTTGCCAAGTTCCTCGGCTTATCCACGTCAAGACCCTTATCCATGGAGACATAGTAAGCCAGCAGCTGCAGGGCGGCAGATGCGGGGAATACCATAAATTCATCCATCATGGCCGGAAGGGTGAACACATCCGCATACTCCGCATCGGCCAAGTCAATCCCCTCCTTCACGAACAGCACCACGCTGGCACCTCTGGACTGCACCTCCCGAATATTGGAAAGTTCCTTATCCTTCAGCTTCTCCTGGGTTACCGTGGCAACTACCGGCGTATTTTCCGTAATCAGGGCAATGGTTCCATGCTTCAGCTCCCCGGACGCATAAGCCTCCGTATGGATATAGGAAACCTCCTTCAGCTTCAATGCGCCCTCCAGAAGAATGGAATAATCCAAGCCCCTGCCCAGCATATAGGCATCCTTGGCATCCAGCATCTCCCGGGCGATCTTGTGAATGTCATGCTTCTGATCCAGCACCTTCTGCATCTGATCCGGCGCCTGTACCATATTCTCCAGATAAGCCTTCTCCGCCGCATCATCAAAGACGCCCCGCACCTTTGCCATGCGTCCCACCAAAAGGAACAGCACCGCCAACTGGGTGGTATACGCCTTGGTGCTGGCCACCGCAATCTCCGGCCCAGCCGAGGTATACATCACGTAATCGCTCTCTCTGGCAATAGAAGAACCCTTCACATTGATGACCGCAATGCTCTTCGCCCCCTTCTTCCTGGCATACTTCAACGCCTCCAAGGTATCGATAGTCTCGCCGGACTGGGAAATGGCCAGCACCAGCGTCTTCTCGTCAATCACCGGGTTGCCGTACATGAATTCCGATGCGTACTCCACATTCATATGCATTCCCAACTTGGACTGAACCAGAGACTTTGCCACCAAGCCCGCATGCATAGCCGTACCGCAGGCAACCACGCAGATCCGCTCGCAATCCCGCAGCACCTCATCCGGCACGCCA
>CATKZA010000034.1 GCA_949841235.1 uncultured Clostridiaceae bacterium | reverse complement strand
CAGGCAAATCTACGTTACTCAAAATTATCATGAAAGAAGAAGAAGCTGATGACGGGCAGGTTATTATCGGTAAAGACATTACGGTAGGTTATCTTGCCCAGCACCAGGATTCTTTCTATGACAAGACTATTTTTGAAGAACTATTGAGTGTAAAACAAAATATTATAGACTTACAGGAACAAATCCGCAGTCTGGAACAGGAAATGAAACATTTGCAGGGTCAGGAATTAGAAAATGCACTAGATCGCTATACCCGCATGAATCATACCTTTGAGCAGCTGGACGGTTATGCTTTTAAAAGCCAGATTACCGGTATTTTAAAAGGTCTTGGTTTTGAGGAATCAGATTTTAGCCGGCCTGTTTCCAAGCTCTCAGGAGGACAGAAAACCAGAGTATCTTTAGGACGTCTTCTTCTTTCCAAGCCGGATGTTATTCTGCTCGATGAACCTACAAATCATTTGGATTTGAACAGCATTTCCTGGCTGGAAAATTATTTAAGCAATTATGACGGTGCTGTCATCATTGTCTCACATGACCGATATTTTCTGGACAAAATAGTAACCAAGATAGTAGAACTGGAAAACACCAGGAGTACCATTTACCACGGAAATTACAGCTATTATGCCACAAAACGGGAAGAAGTCAGACTTTCCAAATATCGTGCCTATATGAACCAGCAGGCAGAAATCAAGCATCAGGAAGAAGTGATCGCGAAGCTCCGCCAGTTCAACAGGGAAAAATCCATCAAGCGGGCAGAGAGCAGGGAAAAGCAATTAGATAAAATGAAACGCCTGGAAAAACCTACGGAGGAGAATACCGAGATGAAGCTCTTCTTCTCCCCCCGATATCAGAGCGGGAAGGACGTACTCTCCGTGAAAGGCCTGAGCAAGCATTTCGGCAGCACCTGCCTTTTCAAAGATATCTCCTTTGAAATCAGCCGGGGAGAGCATGTGGCCATCATCGGCGACAATGGCACGGGAAAGACCACCCTGCTAAAGATCATCAATGAACTGCTGGCCGCAGACAGCGGCACATTTACCCTGGGTACCAATTTGGAAATCGGCTACTACGATCAGGAACACCATGTACTCCACCCAGAGAAAACTCTATTCCAGGAGATTCAGGATGCCTATCCCCGCATGAACAATACCCAGGTGCGGAATGTGCTGGCCGCCTTTCTCTTCACGGAAGATGATGTATTCAAGCAGGTAAAAAGTCTGAGCGGCGGGGAGCGAGGCCGGGTTTCCCTGGCGAAGCTCATGCTCTCCGATGCCAACTTCCTCATACTGGACGAGCCCACCAACCATCTGGATATGGATGCCAAGGGGATTTTGGAACATGCCCTGAATCAGTTTGAGGGAACCGTCCTCTATGTATCCCACGACAGATATTTCATCAACACCACCGCCCACCGGATATTGGATCTGACCCACCAGACCCTGTTAAATTATATTGGCAACTATGACTATTACCTGGAGAAGCGGGAGGATGTGGAACGGATGGCAATCCCAGACGCCTCCTCTCCCGCAGGAAGTAACATGGAGCAAGCCACCTCTCCCCCATCGCCAAACGGCATGGCTGGCAGCAATGCATCCGACACTCCCCCAGCCCCTGTCCAGAACAATAAACTCTCCTGGCAGCAGCAGAAGGAAGAGAAGGCTCGAATCCAGAAATTAAAGCGAGACATCGACAAAGTGGAGCAGGAAATCGAGAAATTGGAGACGGAAAATGAATCCCTGGAAGCAGAGATGGCAGACCCCCAGGTTGCCACCAACTCCGTCAGGCTCCAGGAACTGGCCACCAAAAAGGCCAGCAACGATGCCCGGCTGGAAGAATTGATGGAGCAATGGGAGACACTTTCCTGTTGACAGCACAGACATAAGATGTTAGAATAGCGTTATCTTATGAAGAGAGGTGATTTAGTCCATTGAGAAGATAATTTGCTTTTGATTACATGAAATGAACAGGGAACCCAAAGGAAGAAAGTATCTGTCTCTTGCGTCATGCTTGACGAGGCAGCCGTTTTCTCCTCTGCAACTGGAATCTTGCAATCATGTTGCCAAAAGCGAATTACATTCTCTTTGTGACTCTGGCTAGTACAACGAATATTAAGTTCTTTTATGTTAAACGAAGGATAAATTTTCATTCTGCAAGGCAGTTTTTCGACGGCGTAGCGGTGGCTACGTCTAGAAAAACTAACGTAGCAGATGGAAATTTAGACAAGTTTAACGTAAAGATATTTATTATTCGTTGTACTAGCCGCCAGCGCCTCTCTTCTTGCTGTATAAGCCCAGTACCAGCGGCAGCACAGCCGTCAAGCATGCTTGTAAGGATGGGCTGACATTTGGTACGACAACGTCATTCGCATATGATATCGTTGTGGCAAACTTTCAGGAGAGGACAGTTTTCAGAGAAAGCAGAATGTAATGAAACCATTTGGCAACAGATGGTTTCTATTTTTTTGCATCGAAAAGGAGGAATGCTTATGGCACAAATCAACGTAAACCAACTGACATTTTATTATGAGGGCAGCTTTGAAAATATTTTTGAAGATGTCTCCTTTTCCATTGACACGGACTGGAAATTGGGACTGATCGGGCGCAACGGAAAGGGCAAGACCACCTTCCTGCATCTGCTATTGGGAAAATACGCCTATCAGGGAACCATCAGCGGAAGCACTCCCTTTGACTATTTCCCCTACCGGATTAGGGAAGGGCAAATGCAATCCTGCGCCACGGATTTTATTCAGGAACTGAAAGCAGGCTGCGAGGAGTGGCGGGTCATCTGCGAGCTGAACCAGCTGGACGCAGATGCGGAGATCCTCTATCGCCCCTTTCATACCCTAAGTCCGGGAGAGCGCACCAAAATCATGCTCGCAGTGCTGTTTTCCGGAGAACAGGACTTCCTGCTCATCGACGAGCCTACCAACCATCTGGATCAGAAGGCTAGGGAGAATGTCAAGAATTATCTTGCCTCAAAAAAGGGATTCATTCTGGTATCCCACGACAGAGACTTGCTGGATGCCTGCATTGACCATGTGCTGGTATTGAACAGGAAATCCATCGAGATACAGAGCGGCAATTTTTCCAGCTGGTGGGAAAATAAGCAGCGAAAGGACCAGTTCTCCATGGCGGAGAATGAAAAGCACCTTAAGGAAATCAAGAAACTACGACAGGCGGCTAGACGCACTTCCCAGTGGGCAGACAAGAACGAGCAGACGAAAATCGGCTATGATCCCATCAAAGAACACGACAGGTCTATTAGCACACGGGCATTTATCGGAGCAAAGACGAAGAAAATGCAGAGCCGGGTCAGACAGATAGAGAAAAGGATCGACAAGGAAATCGAAGAAAAGGAAGGCCTTCTCGCCGACCTAGAACGGACTGTGGATTTGAAGCTGATGCCCCTCTCCCACCACAAGGATACCCTTGTGCGTGCGAAAGATTATGGCCTGACATATGAGGGTGCCGGGCATCCGGTACTGACCAATCTGACATTTTCCCTACAGCAGGGCGAGCGCATAGCCTTCCACGGAGAAAACGGCTGCGGAAAGTCCACCCTGCTACAGATGATCTTGCAGAAAGCGGGCCTGCGGGAGGGCAAGATGCCCCTCAAGGAGGAGGGTGTCTGCGAGGCGGCTTCCGGCCTGATGATCTCCCAAGTACCCCAGGACACCTCCCATTTGCGGGGAGGACTTCCCGATTTCTGCAAGAAGCGGAAATTAGATCAGAGTTTGTTCTTCTCCATCTTAAGGCAGCTGGATTTCGAGAGAACCCAGTTTTCCAAACCCATGGAGGAATATTCGGAAGGTCAGAAAAAGAAGGTGCTGCTGGCGGCAAGCCTGCTCACCCCCGCCCATCTCTACCTCTGGGATGAACCGCTGAACTACATTGACATCTTTTCTAGGATGCAGATTGAAAAATTGCTCTTACGATACCAGCCCACCATGCTCTTCGTGGAGCATGATGTCAGATTCCGAGAAAAGATCGCTACAAGGACCATAGCATTATGATGACATCTCAGACACAGATAACCTTTAGAACTTTGCATCACAGCTGGATTGCGCCAGTTAATTTTCAAGGGGCTTAATCAGCGTCCCGCCTCCAGCCACCAATTCTCCATCATAGAGTACCAATGCCTGCCCCGGCGTCACCCCCCGCTGGGGTTCCTTGAAGGTACAGACATACAAGTCCTCTCCCAGCCTTTCCACGGTGCAATCCGCCCCACTGTGGTTATAACGGATTTTGCCCCGATACGTTTTCCTCTCATCAAAGGCAGCCTCCGCCATAAAATTCACCTGGCGCATATACACCTTCCGGCTCAGATTCTCTTCCAGAGAACCCACCACCACCTCATTGGTCTCCGGCCGAATCTCCACCACGAAGACGGGATATCCCATGGCAAGGTTCAGCCCCTTTCTCTGTCCCACCGTATAATGAATGATTCCCCGATGCCTTCCCAGCACATTCCCCCGGGTATCCACAAAATTGCCAGGCCGGGCATGCTCCCCGGTCTCTTCCTCAATGAATGCGGCATAATCTCCGTCCGGCACAAAGCAAATCTCCATGCTATCTGCCTTCTGCGCCACGGGAAGCCCGATCTTGCGCGCCATCTCCCGCACCATGGGTTTCTCATAATCCCCCACCGGCATCAGGGTGCGGGATAATTGCTCCTGCGTCAGATTATATAGGGCATAGGTCTGATCCTTCTTGGCTGTCACGGAATTTCTCACCGCATATCTTCCGCCGGGCAGCCGGCAAATCCGGGCATAATGCCCGGTAGCGATATAGTCTGCCCCGATGGATAGGCTTCGCTGTAGCAGGGATTCCCATTTCACATAGCGGTTGCAGGCGATGCAGGGGTTGGGGGTGCGTCCTTCCTGATATTCCCTCACAAAGTAGTCGATCACGTTCTCCTGGAAACTCTCCTGAAAGTTCATGACATAATAAGGTATCTCCAATGCATCCGCAACCTTCCTGGCATCCTCCACCGCACTGAGCCCGCAGCATCCTCCCTCCTGCTCCGTCGTGCAAGCGTCCCCCTTCTGCCAGATCTGCATGGTGACGCCAATCACGTCATATCCCTGCTCCTTTAACAAATAGGCGGCCACGGAGGAATCCACCCCTCCGGACATGCCCACTACCACTCTCTCCTTCAATGCGCTTCCTCCGCCAGTTCCAGCATCCGCTTCAGCGGCTTATTGGCCTGATCTTTGATCTCCTCTGGCAATTCCATCTCCGGCGACAGGCTTTCCAAAGCATCTCGCACCTTCTCCAGGGTAATGCGCTTCATATTTGGGCAAAACTGCCGATGCCCCACGGAATAAAAGCGTTTTCCCGGATTCTTCTGCTCCAGTTCAAAAAATACTCCCATCTCCGTACAGATAATGAATTCTTTCCCATCGCTGCCACAGGCATAATCAATGATTTCGGATGTGCTGCCGATAAAGTCTGAAATCTCCAGAATATCTTCCGTGCACTCAGGATGGGTAAGAACCTTCGCCTCCGGGTGCAATTCCTTCGCTTTCGTCAGTTCCTCCACATGAATGCTGGTATGCACATGGCAAAAGCCGTCATTAAATATGAATTCCTTCTCTGGGAGCTGCTTCGCCACATACCGACCCAAATTATTGTCCGGGATAAAGAAAATATGTGAATTGGGCAATTTCCGTACCACCCGGAGCGCATTAGAGGAAGTGACGCACACATCGGAGTAAGCCTTGATCTCCGCCGTGGAATTGACATAGCACACCACTGCCACATCCGGATACTGCCTGCGAATCTCTTCAATCTTATCGATTTCCACCATGTGAGCCATGGGGCAATCCGCACACTCATCCGGCATGATTACTCTCTTTTCCGGATTGAGAAGCTTAGCACTCTCACCCATGAAGGAAACACCGCAGAACAGGATATTCTGCTGGGTGACTTCCGTGGCCTTCTTTGCCAAAAAGTAGGAATCTCCCACCAAATCAGCAATCTCCTGCACTGCGCCATCCACATAGTAATGCGCCAGGATAACCACATCCTTCTCTTCCTTCAAACGCTTAATCTCTTCCATTATATTCCCGCTCATGCTACGAGCCTCCTTTCTGGCGTCATATGCCAACCGTTTGCGATGCCCGCAGCGCAAACTTGATTCCCTCATGCACCATCTCGTTCCAATTCCCTGCCTACTTCTTCCTGCTTGATTTTCTCATCAGCACAACTCCCCCCATCAAGACGAGGACTGCCACGGCGACTATCACCAGAACCGTGGGGGAAGTCCCTATCGCCTTCTCGCTGCTCTCAGAAGTCGCATCAGCATTTCCCTCCGAGGACTCCGCCTTCGGCATGGGCGTAGGGGTAGCCTCCACGGCATCCGGATTGTCTTTGGCAAAACCGGATACGGTAAAGGTAATGGAAATATTTTCACCACCCTGGCCGGACAGCAGCCGCCAGCCACTCTCTCCCGACTCAGAACAGCCATGCTCATTCAGATAACTGACCACGGATCCCCTCCAGTGGTTCATCGCCAGCACCACCATGCCTCCCTCCAGATAGGGGGTCTCATCCTCCATAATCGCCTCGTCAAAGGTGACAAACTCCCTGCCATTGACCATGACTTTCACATTGGAGAACTTAATCTGATCATTCAGAGGAATGTCCGTGGCCACATGCAGCTGGGAGATATCCGTCTCCCCCTCAAAATTGGCATTCTCCAAGGTCACGGTATACACGCCATTGCCGGAAATCTCCACCTCGTTGAATGTCCCCTCCTTGCTCACCAGTTTCTCAGAATCCTCCTGGTCAGCACAGAACAATTTGTTTTCCAGTTCGGTTCCAAGAGTCTCATTGGAATCTCCCTTGTAGTAATTCATCTGCATAATCCACAGAAGGTTGGATGTCTGGATGCCCATCCTGGCATGGTATGTACCATTCAAGTCCACCTCCTGCTTCTTTTCCTGTTTCTTCTCCTTCGCAGCCGAAGCCAGGGAGGCCGGTGCCATTCCTGCCAAGGCAATCACTCCTGCCGCCAAAAGCGACAGCATTTTTACCATCCTAGTCTTTCTCATTCTCCACCTCATTTCTGCACTGGTGCATCGTGCCATCCAAAGTCTGCAAACCAGCATTTATAAAACTCACAATTCGCTTATCAATGATGAAATAGCCGAAGTCCGGTAAATGCCATGGCAATCCCATGCCTGTTGCAGGCATCAATCACATCCTGATCCCTGATGGAGCCTCCCGGCTGGGCAATATACTTCACCCCGCTACGGAATGCCCGCTCCACATTGTCATCAAAGGGGAAGAACGCATCGGAGCCGCACACCACGTCCGTGGCCTTGGAAAGCCACTCCGCCTTCTCCTCTCTGGAAAATACCGAAGGCTTTTCTGTGAAATACTTTTCCCAGTTTCCATCCCCCAATACATCCATATAATCCTCGCCCATATATAAATCAATGGCATTGTCCCTGTCCGCCCGCTTCATCTCCGCCTTGAAGGGCAGGTTTAATACCTGGGGCGACTGGCGAAGCAGCCAGTTATCCGCCTTGCTTCCCGCCAGCCTGGTGCAATGAATGCGGGACTGCTGGCCAGCACCGATGCCGATGGCCTGCCCGCCCTTCACGAAGCACACGGAATTGGACTGGGTATACTTCAAGGTAATCATGGCAATGGCCATGTCAATCTTGGCCTGTTCCGGTATGTCCTTATTCTCCGTCACCACATTGCTGAAAAACTCATCGTCTATATTCAGCTCATTTCTACCCTGTTCAAAGGTGATGCCATACACTTCCTTATGCTCAATGGCATCCGGCTCATAATTCTCGTCAATCTGGATGATGGCATAAGCGCCCTTCTTCTTCTCCTTCAGCAATTCCAACGCTTCCGGCTCATATCCCGGCGCAATGATTCCATCGGAGAACTCCCGCTTAATCACCTTTGCCGCCGACACGTCGCACACGTCTGACAGGGCGATAAAGTCGCCGTAGGAGGACATTCTGTCCGCTCCTCTGGCCCTGGCATAGGCACTGGCAAGTGGAGACAGCTCCCCCAGATCATCCACCCAGTAAATCCTTGCCTCCACGTCATTCAGCGGAAGTCCCACAGCCGCCCCGGCCGGAGAGACATGCTTGAAGGAAGTAGCCGCCGGAAGTCCCGTCGCCCGCTTCAATTCCTTCACCAGCTGCCAGCCGTTAAAGGCATCCAGAAAATTAATATAGCCCGGCTTTCCATTCAGCACCCGGATGGGAAGTTCTCCCCCATCGCCCATATATATTTTCGACGGCTTCTGGTTCGGGTTGCATCCATATTTCAATTCTAATTCTTTCATAGTTACCTCTTTCCTTTCCATCAGTCAATCTGCTTCGCAAATTTCATCCTTGCCGTTTCAGACAATCCTGAATCTACCGGTTCTTATTTATAATCTTAGAGGACGACTCCCCCGTGGCGATATCAATATACCTCACGAACAGAGAAACCTTGTTGTCCTCATTCAGGCTGTCCCAAAGCATCTCCGTGAAAGCATCCATGTCGTCCATCATCTCCACCCGCTTAGGCTCTCCCTCAAAGCTGGGCAGCGGATTCCCATCCCCCATATAGGTGTGGATGAAATGCCCCTCTCCCGCCAGGGGATTGGTATAAGAAAAGGTGTAGCGGCTGCAGGCGTCCGGATTGCCGTCACTGCTCTTCAGGATGGACATGGCGTAATTATACTGCCCTCCATCAATATGCAATATCCCCGAGATGCGAGGCGTGTAATTAGGCCCATCCGGCTCAAACTCCCGGGTGCGCAGTGCCTGTTCAAAAGTCTGCTGCCTGTCCATCATCTCATAGATCGTATCCGTCTGATCCCCATTGGTGACAATGGTCTTGTTCCCAAGAACCCGCACCGGCGCATAGATAATCAGGCTGGGATCGCTGAGCTTTGACGGGTCAAAGGCCTGGGTGCGAATCCCCTGCCCCTCCTCCACAAAGATGCGGTTCCTGCTGTTCTCGCTCCTGCCCATAATGAAATAGGCCGCCACCGCAGATTTTCCATCGGGCGTCTTTCCCAGAACGATGCCCCTTCCGGGATATGCATTCCCCTGCAGTTCCTCTTTCAGTGAAATCTTCTTCATCTCTCTAACCTCCGTTCTGTAACCTGTAAGTTAAGGTGCACAGTTTCCTATACAGAAAAAACCGTCTGAGCCACCAATATTGATTGCCCAGGCGGTCGGCTTGCTTTTTCCATACTCCCCATGGGTATCCCCATTCTATCCGCCAGTCGTATGGATACACTTATTTAAGCATACCTTATTTGCCGCAACTTTTCAACTACTTTTCTAAATTCTGCCGTTATTTGTATTTCGCATAACTAAAATACCTGTCATTTTTTCAAAACTTTTCTGCGCCCCCTGCATAACGGTATCCTCAGGCTTTAATGTCCCAAGCTTCTGTCAATAGTGTTAAAGGAGAATTTATTATCCTTTTCCTTTAATTGTTCCAGTGCAGTTTTAATTTTATCCCTGCACTTATCACATTCCACGCCATCTATATACAGTACTTTATAATCTAAGCGCTCAATTTTAAAAATGACCGGTCTGGTTCCATCGGAACAGCAGGCAATCATCACACGTTCATCATTCATATTACCCGTCTTTCTGCGAAAGACACCAATGCGTCATGAAACAATTGCACCGGCTTTTCGCTATCTAATTTATTTCCCTTCTGATATTATTACTTTATAAGACTGACACACTACAGAACA
>CATKZA010000033.1:0-7500 GCA_949841235.1 uncultured Clostridiaceae bacterium | reverse complement strand
AGATATATAGTATCACGCCTGGAGATTTTTGTCAACAGGTTTTTTTAACTTTTTTTATTTTTTTCTTCGTTTTGATTCTATTCATGGTCGTTAATCCCCGCATACGGTAGATTCTCTGCCTATATTTTCATACTCTTTGATACCTTTCCCGTAATATTCAAAAGCCACTGTCTCAAATCTCCAACCCGCAAGTTTCAACGCATATCGGTGGTGCGATCCCGCATATGCGCTATATACTCCAAATACTGCCATTCTCCCCATATCTTTTGCGCGCTCGCACCACCCAGTAAATTGCAATATAAATTGCACAAACAACTATGACAGGCAGAATTGGTATCAAAAATAGTGGCTTGCACATATGGCGCATTCTTTCTTTTATATCGTAATCTTCAAAATAGCAGAGTACGTTACAAAAATACTGCATGATTTACTCATTCATTTTTATAACTTAAGTTATATTCCTCTAATTTGCTGATGCACATGTACGATAAAAACAGAAAGCAAAAAAGGAGACAGCCATCTAAACATGACGACTGTCTCTCTGCTACAATATATTTCATCTGCATTTTCTCTACTATGCCTGCTTGTTCACCCGAAGCCCCTTCATATCCACATCCAGCATTACCTGATCTTGCACGAGACTCTTGATATTCGCCTGGAGATTCTCCACGGCCCTCTGCGTCCCTGATACCGCCTGCATCTCCGCAGAGAGAACGGTAGACTCCAATTCCTGCCTAGCCTCCTCCTGGGCCGCCTCTTCCTCTTTCATCTTCTCCAGTTCGATTTTCTTTTCCAGCGCCTCTTCCTGGTTCTCCGCCATCTCCTCCTGGGTCTCTTTCATATTTTCATCAACTTTGTCTACGCCCTCTTGCATGAGACCGGAAACCACTTCGTTCAATGCGCTCTCCATCATCTTCTTTGCATCGTTCTGAGCCCCCACCATAGAGTTCTTGGCAGTCACTTTCAACAGAGCCTTCTGCGTGGCATGCACCGTCTCCTTATCTACAATAGCATCTATCTTGGCAGACTCTCTCTCCCGACGGTATTTTTTCTCTTCCTCGTCGCACTCCAGCATCTCCTGCTGATATGCCGTCAAGGGCGGAAGATTGTCATACCTCTCCTGCTCCTCCTCCGTCAGCTGGTATGCCGGGTCAAAAGGATGCTCCTTTGCGCCATTGGCCTTCTGGATCAGTTCCAAATCCTTCTGCTCCTGGCTATCCGGATCAATCTCGTAACGCTGCTGAATCTCTGCCCGCCGTTCATCCACGCCCTGTATCTGCTGGGTTTTATCACGGATCACGTCCCCCAGCGTCTCCGCATGCTCCGTCATTTGCTTCATCTCTTCATCCGTCTGCAAATCAGACTTAAACTGATCCAGCACCCTCTTCATCGCCTCTTTCTGCTTCATGGCAAACTTCCGGCTGATGGTATCCTGATTGGCAAATAGATTCCCTGCATAAAATGTTTTCTTAGGAGCCTCTTCCTGATCGCCCCTCCGCACATTTTCCGACTTCTTTTCCACCCCTGATAGGAAGGGCCTATTTTCCTGTATGCCGGAATCCTCTCCAAATACAACGCTAAAATTTCCCATACCCATTACCTCCTTGTATCTCCAGATAAAATCCTCTTACTATATATTTCGGCACCCCTTCTATATAGCATTAACATTTATCGCCATACTGCAAAAAACGGATTCCCCTGTCCATAATGAGCAATACCACGCACTGGCCAAACACCACTTTTGCACAGATTAACACACTATTTATAACGCTTTTTTCATATACCCACAGGTAAAAGGAAAAAAATCATATTTTTCTGTACCAATATGTACCACTCCATTCATTTCGTACCATCTTCTCAATTTCACATTTTCCTCCACAATCCCAATATTCATCTGTGAGCATCCCATCTTCCTTGCTTCTGAAAAGGCATGTTCTAAAAGCCGTTCCCCAATTTTCTTATGCCTGTATTCCTCTAGCACACATAAATTATTCAGTTCACATTCCTCTCCATCTTGTTTCAGCAAAGAATAATATCCTACCATTTTGCCGTTCTCGTAATAGGCAAACATCTGTCTCCCTTCCTTTTCCAATTGATCTAAGAGGCGTTCCTCTGTTGTAGCAAATGCAGTAAAACTTGGTGCATTTTGTATTGAAAAACCGAACTCGTCTGCCACTGTCATAAAACTTTTGCAAATGACTTCCACGCAGTTCTGTATCTCGCTCCTTCTAATTTTCCGAATCACCAAACCACTTCCTTTCTGCGGAATATTATCCGCAATGTTTTCTCAAAGTGCAATATTATGACCCCAGCCATTATAATTACACTCGCTACAGCGAAGTTTTCCTTGTACTCCCATTCGCAACTTGCAACATCGGCAAGCGGCAAAGATCGCTTCTATAAAAATAGCAGAAATACTTTCATCAAAGCCGCCGCAATCCAGGCAACCACGCATTGGCCAAACACCACCGCCACGGCCCACCGCCCGCCAAGTTCCCTCTTCACCGCCGCCACGGCGGCCACGCAGGGCGTATACAGCAGACTGAATACCAGCAAGCACAATGCCGTCCCCCCGGAAAGCACCTGTGCAACTCCTGCCCCTGATCCAAAGAGAATCGTCAGCGTAGAGACTACGCTCTCTTTCGCCATAAACCCAGTCAGAAGCGCCGTGCAGATTCGCCAGTCCCCAAAGCCCAGCGGGGCAAAAATCGGCGCCAGGCATCCCGCCACAACCGCCAATATGCTATCCTCCGAGGTTTTCGCCAAGTTCATCCGAATGTCAAAGGTCTGCAAAAACCATATCACGATGGTGGCGATAAATATCACCGTAAATGCCCTCTGTAAAAAATCCTTTGCCTTCTCCCACAGCAACAGACTCACATTCTTCGCCCCCGGCAGACGGTAATTGGGCAGTTCCATCACGAAAGGCACCGCCTCCCCCCGAAACATAGTATGCCGCAACAGCAGAGCAATGGCAATCCCCGCAAGGATTCCCCCGAAATACAATCCAATCATCACAAGCGCGCCGTATTTCGGAAAGAATGCCGCAGTCAGAAAGGCATAGATTGGCAATTTGGCCGAGCAGCTCATAAAGGGCGTGAGCAGAATCGTCATCTTCCGATCCCTCTCTGATGGAAGGGTGCGGCTGGCCATCACTCCTGGCACCGTGCAGCCAAATCCAATCAGCATGGGAACAATGCTCCTGCCAGACAGGCCGATCTTTCGCAACAGCTTATCCATGACGAAAGCCACTCTCGCCATATACCCGCTATCCTCCAGCAGCGACAAAAAGAAAAACAGCGTGACAATGATTGGAAGAAAGCCTAATACGCTTCCCACTCCATTGAAAATTCCGTCTATGACAAGGGACTGCATCACCGGATTGATTTCCCATTTCTGCAAAAGGAACGCCGCCCCATCCGTCACCAAGGATATTCCCATCTCCAGCAAAGATGATAGAAACGCCCCCACCACATTGAAGGTAAGCCAAAATACTGCCGCCATAATGAATATGAAGGCAGGAATCGCAGTATACTTTCCCGTGAGAATGCTGTCAATTTTCTGACTCCTTATGTATTCCCTGCTCTCCCTGGGCTTCACTACGGTTTCCCGGCAAACCCTCTTAATGAACTGGAAGCGCATATCCGCCATGGCTGCGGCACGATCTAGCCCCCGCTCCGTCTCCATCTGGCAAATGATATGTTCCAGCATGTCTTTTTCATTCTCATCCAACTGCAATTTGTCCAGTACCAGCCGATCGCCCTCTGCCAGCTTGCTGGCGGCAAAGCGAATGGGAATCCCCGCCCTAGCCGCATGATCCTCAATCAAATTCATGATTCCGTGAAGGCACCGGTGTACCGCTCCTCCATGGTCATTCACATCACAAAAATCCTTTCTCCCCGGGCTTTCCTGGTATTTCGCCACATGCAAGGCATGATCCACCAATTCCGAGATGCCCTCCTTCTTCGCCGCCGCAATGGGTACAACCGGAATGCCCAAAAGATCCTCCATCTCATTCACATGGATGGCACCGCCATTTTCACGCACCTCATCCATCATATTCAGGGCAAGAACCATGGGAATATCCAACTCAATCAGCTGCATCGTGAGATACAGATTCCTCTCGATATTGGTGGCATCCACGATATTGATAATGCCCTTGGGATGCTCCTTTAGCAAAAACTCTCTGGTAACAATCTCCTCATTGGTGTAGGGCGACATGGAATAGATGCCCGGCAAATCCGTCACAAGGGTATTTGCCGCCCCCTTGATTTCTCCATCCTTCCTGTCCACCGTCACCCCGGGAAAATTGCCCACATGCTGATTAGAACCCGTCAACTGGTTAAACAGCGTAGTCTTCCCGCTATTCTGGTTCCCCGCCAAGGCAAATGTCAAAGCAGTTCCGGCGGGCAGAGGATTTTCCCCCACCTTGCTGTGATACTTTCCCCCTTCTCCCAGTCCCGGGTGGGAAACCTTCTTTTTCTTCTGCCTGCCTTCCCCCTGTCCGTCATCTCCCTCTTCCGGAATTTCCTCCACATCTATTTTCTCTGCATCCTCCAAGCGCAAAGTCAATTCATAGCCGTGAATCTTTAATTCCATCGGGTCGCCCAGGGGGGCGTACTTCACCAAATCCAGCCGCGTTCCCGGAATGATGCCCATATCCAGAAAATGCTGCCGCAAGTCTCCTTCTCCCCCTACGCTCCGCACAATGGCCCTCTTCCCCACCGGCAATTCCCTTAACGTCATACGATTCCTCTTTTCCTATGCATATTATGATACCAAGATCAAAATACAATTTGACCCTAATATCATCATATTATAAGAAGCAAATTCAGATTCTTATAATCGGATTGACGGGGCGAGTTCAGCCCCTTTTACCATTAGTATATCGGAAATACACAAATATAACAAGTGGCGGTGCAGGATGCCCGCCATCCTCTCCCAACTGTTACTATTTACGGCATCGTCTCTCATTGCAAGCCCAAAGAGCCCCACTTCAATACGCTAGCTTGAACTTTCGGTCTATTCCGCTAGAAGTTCGTCCACTGCTCTTTTCCAATATTTCTCAGGAACATCGTACCACTTGCAGTCTCCTGTCTCTTCCATGCAGTATTCCATTGCTTTTGCCAATACTGTTCCATGGGAGATCTCCCCTGTAAGAATCAGATGAATGGTAATTCGAGTCCAATATGGCGCAAATTTTACAAGGCCGGATTCCTGCATTTCCTTGATAGCCAACTCTTTGTCGTAATCCAGAGCCACAAACTCATATCCCCATTCCGTGCCTCTAGATTGCAATATCATAAACTGTGCTTTTCCTGCACCGTGCAACGATACCCCCACTGCTCCAGGATTTAGCACCACCTTTTCATTATGCGAAATAACCTGCTGTATATGCGTATGCCCGCAAAGAATATATTTTTGAGAACAATTTTTAAGAACGCTTTTTGTATTATTATCAGGTAGCATTTTTTGATTATTTTTTATAGGAGAACCGTGACATGCTAATAACGGCTCATATCCCTCAAATTCAATCTCAGCCGAAATGGGCAAACGGCTAAAGAAATCAATATCCTCATCCTTTAGATTGGAATAGCAATATTGCAAGGCTCCCGTGGATGATGTCCCCTCTTTCCATTCCATACCACTATTTTTATGGTTTATCCAGTAGTCTTCCTTGTTGCCTCTCACAAAATAACACCTATGCTTCTCCCTGATAGAATAAAGAACTTCCATCGTTTTTTGGGGATATGGAAATTCCCCCAAATAATCACCCAAGAAAATCAAAGTGTCTATATTCTTTTTTAACGCATATTCATAACATTTCTGAAATGCGATATGGTTCCCATGTATGTCTGAAAATACTGCAATATTCAAAATAATCCCCCATTCCTAATCCGTTTTTCCATAAAAAAATTGCGAAAGAATCTTGAGAAACGCAAAACCAGCGCTCTTCACATTGCGTATTTCAAGCAGTTTTCTATACAGTATAATCGGCAAAACGGCATAGCCCGCAAGCTACGCCGTTTTCCAAAGCAATTCTATCCCGGTTTCGTATGCCATTAATAACGAAACAAAACCACAGCAAACTAAAGATTCGTATATCTTTTGCACATCGTGCAAGACACTGGTACAACGAAAATTAAATATCTATACGTTAAAGAACTTTGTATTCCTTGTACTAGAAATCATCATCTGTCGAAACAGAATATACTTCCTCGCTGTCCGAATCCGCAATGGTTCCTGTCTTGATATCCTCTTCGATTTCCAGCGGAAGCTCTTCCTCCTCTTGCACCATCATCGCTTCCTCTTCCCGCTGCCTCAAGAACTCCTCCGTGGCCTTGTCTGTATCCAATTTCACAGAGCGGTAGCACTTCATGCCTGTTCCGGCGGGAATCAGTTTTCCGATAATGACATTCTCCTTCAAGCCCACCAGCGGGTCAACCTTCCCCTTGATGGCCGCATCCGTAAGCACCTTCGTGGTCTCCTGGAAAGATGCCGCAGACAGGAAGGAATTTGTGGCCAGTGCCGCCTTGGTAATGCCGAGCATCACCTGCTTGCCCACAGGAGGCTCCTTGCCCTCTGCCTGGGTTCTCTCCACCTCGTCCTCATAATCCAAGGCATCCACCATCACGCCAGGCATAAAGTTAGAATCTCCGTTTTCCTCGATGCGGATCTTCTTTAGCATCTGGCGCACAATCACCTCGATATGCTTATCGTTGATTTCCACGCCCTGAAGGCGGTACACTCTCTGCACCTCACGGATCATATAATCCTGCACATCCCTGACGCCCTTGATTTCCAAAATGTCATGGGGATTCACGCTACCTTCAGTCAGCGCCTCTCCCTTCTCAATCACCTGTCCGTCCAGCACCTTGATGCGGGAGCCATAAGGAATCAGATATGCCTTCTGGTTGCCGGTTTCCTTATCCGTGATTACCACTTCCCGCTTCTTCTTGGTATCCCGAATCTCCACCTCGCCGCCAAACTCTGCAATGATTGCCAGACCCTTTGGCTTTCTGGCCTCGAAAAGTTCCTCCACACGGGGAAGACCCTGGGTGATATCGTCACCTGCCACGCCGCCGGTATGGAAGGTTCTCATGGTCAGCTGGGTACCCGGCTCTCCGATGGACTGCGCCGCAATGATTCCCACGGCCTCTCCCACCTGCACAGGCTCCCCGGTTGCCATGTTGGCGCCGTAGCACTTGGAGCATACGCCAATGTGGGACTTGCAGGTCAGAATGGTGCGAATCTTAATCTTCGCATCCTCTCCCTGATCCATGACAGCCTTGGTATTCACAATGCGAGCCGCACGCTTGGGCGTAATCATGTGATTTGCCTTCACAATCAAATCGCCATCATCGTCATACATATCCTCACAGGCAAAACGCCCGGTAATTCTCTCCTCCAGAGATTCAATCATCTCCTTGCCGTCCATGAACCCGGTGATTTCCATTCCCGGAATCACTCCCTTGTCGGCACAGCAATCCGTCTCACGGA
>CATKZA010000032.1 GCA_949841235.1 uncultured Clostridiaceae bacterium | reverse complement strand
CTTTTGGACGATTTCATCATACCACTTCTCATTCATGTCAGGAATATTTGGATGCAAAACCACACGGCCTTCCTCATTTACAGACACGATATTGGTGTCAAAAATCACTCGTTCCAAAGTGGCATTGGGAGCAATTCTCCACCCATAATTGAGCCTATCATCATATATCCCCACAATATTTTTTTCTCTGCCCCAGTCCCCCTTATGCCCCAAATAAGGCTGTCCTTTTCCATCCGCCAGGTAGACGAAACAGCTATATGAAACCTGTAAATCGTCAACGGCATACTCCGATGCGGATTTCCGAAAAGAATCATAATTCAATTCCTGCATGCTGGGAATGCCCGCATCCTCTAATGCCAGATTCAACAGCGGCGTAGAACCCTGAAAACGATTGTTCATCTCCAGTATATATGCCTTTCCATCAACAATCATGCCGTCAATGCCGGTAATCCCGCGAAACCCTTCCCTCTGGAGCTTCACGCAAATATTCCTAGCATATTCCCTAAATTCTTCCATTGCGCTCCGGTCAACATTCATTGCTTCAATAAAATCTGCCCCCTGATACAATAGTTTATTATTATGCACCTGCATAATCTGTATTGATACGGGAAAAAGCATGAAATCCTTCTCGTAGACAACTGCATGGATATTCAAAGGGATGTTATAATACTCATAGCCCGAAACCAGATACTCCTCTTCCTTGTGTATCTTTCTCTCTATTTCATCTGCGTTTTGTTCTGTCAGAATATATGTCCCCTCGCCACCTGTCGCAAAATTCTCCTGCACGACATATGCCTCATAATCTCCATATTCCTGCCGCAAATTTTGGTATGTACATAATTTCCCGCTCAACAAATGCGAATGATGTACCCTGCAAACATCTCCCGCCCATTCCCTAAAAGTAATCTTATGGTTCAATTTATCCATCAATTCTTGCCCATTTAAGCATACTGTGCGACGTACAATTTCTATATCACAGTCATAGGCTTGATTGGGATCATAGGACATAAATCTTACATCAGGATCTTCGCTAATTTTCTTTAGCATCTCGTTTTCTACGAATTGTGCCTGCTCCTCCGTAAAAACATTATGGTTAATCCTGTGCCGACAAGTTCCGGCATAAGATATATTCTCCCCCTGATTTCTTCCATATAAAGTAATCGAGCCACTAAAAAAATCATTCGTATGTGCGAAATCTTGCTCCCGCGGCCCAACTGCGATAATTCTGCTCATTCATGACACCTCTTATTTATTGTAATCGACACTAAAACCTAATTATATACCAATTCAAATGAAATAGCAAAAGATTTCTGTCATTCATCTGCTTTGAGGAATTACAGCAACTGCGAATAGCAACGAACTTTTTGCTCGCATGGTCTTTTCCCACGCAAAAAAACTGAAGACACACCCAACATATCTCCAGTTTTTCTGCACGCTTGTTTGTACATAAGGAATATCCGAGCTTTCCTCAAAGCTTTCTATCCCACACCTATGTTCATCCTTATTTTATCAAACGATATGTTATATTACAAGATGATTTGTTCTATTTCGACATCCAAATTAACATTTTCGTTCAAATTCATAAAAATATGTCGTATTATTTATGCAAGATGCACAAATCACATTCCGCAAATAGGTGGGGAAATATGCCTCGTTTTACTATTCACAGTCTCTCCACTCATAGCAAATGGCAACCTCTTATTTTTTCATGTCAAATTTGCCACGCCAAATCCTGGACACGCACACGGCTCCAATCACTGCAATCACTGTGGAAGTATATGTATAAGGCACATGAAGCAGATACAGAAATACTTCTGCCAACGCCGCCCCGGCCAAAATCAAGCACTCGGCCATGACCGCTTTCATCCCCCTCCCCCGCTCAAAAGGAGTATCCGGGTTGATTCCCATTCTCTCACTAAACTTGGGCGCATTTGCTAAACAAATCACTCCGGCACCCATGCAGAAAACTCCAAAAAATATATCCTGCATCACCCCATTTTGGGGATAAATTGCTGCCAATTCTCCAAAAATCCCTAAAATGACAATAAAATAATTAAAAATAATCATATGTACCCCTTATAATTCTAGTTTTTAATACTTTACCCCTTAAAATTAACAGCCTGAAATATACTACAGCGCCTTTGTTAGAACAGAAACCGCAATCACAGCAAGGATGCCGCCCAAAGTGGATCCCAGCAAATTCACCACCAGCTGATATGTCCAATCCACCTTCTCCCCATTTTTATTGGGAATGGGAATCAGAGCAAACCAGACGCTGCTAAACACTGAACGCATGGCATTCATGCTGAATCCCGTACTGTTCAGGGACAGAGACAGCAAAGCCACGGCTCCAAATCCCACCAGCCCGATCATCACGGCGCTATCCGCAGTAATGATGCCAATAAATACGATAAACAGGAAGAAAAACGTAGCGAGAACTTCCTGTACAAAATTCAGCGGCAAATTCTTCTCCACGGGGTAAGCCGAGAAGATGCCCCGCTTGGACGCATCGGGAGATGCTTTGAAAGAATCCCAGAAAAAGATCGTACATACGCCTACCGCCACGCCCGCCGCCAGAAATTCCATCAAGAGATAGAGGAGCGCATCTGTCACACCCAAGCCACCCCAAACCAGGTTTCCCACAACGACGCCAGGATTCAAATACGCCGGTCCGCCCATAGATGCCGCAATAGCCAGCCCAAATCCTACCGCAAGAGCCCAGGCGAATACCAGTTCAATATAGTTTAACTTTGACACTAATGTCTTTTTCAGGTTGATATTGCACATGTAGGCATATCCCCCCAGCAGAAAAACCAAACTTCCTGCAAATTCTGATAAATAACTCATTCTTTTCCTCCCTTCATTTGTGATAGCCTCTCGGATTCTCCAGCCCTTATTCCTTGTGGCTTTTAAATCCATTTACCCTTCACAAGCCCCCCCCTTATAGATTACCAGAAAATCCCAAGAAATCAACTAATTTTCTTGTATTATATTAATCTTCATAATGTTTTTTTGCTGCAATATTTTGCACTACATTCACAAAACAAAACCGGACACACCGCCAGACAATGCTATTACTTCATGTTGTTAATTCTTACAATCTGTCCGCTAATTCTTACAAGCATATTTTTTTCGTGATTTTAAATGATATAATACCAAAAAAATGCAAAGCATTGTATGCCTATCCATGCATCCACAGCCGCCTCAAACAGTTGGAAGGCAGCTAACATGAACCAGGACGGCACAGGAAAAGATTGACTTTGTACTTTGCGCACCATGTGATACAATGACTAAAGAAGGAAATCTGACGCTTTCTCAAGATAGATTTCAGAAAGGCTGGAACAACATGATCAATATAGGAATATGCGACAGCGATGCCTTATTTTGCCAGCATCTGCAAATAATGATTCATCAGGCAATACCTGATGCGGAGAAAATGACGCTAAAGCACTTTAAAAACTGCGGCGAAGTAATTGATGCCATCCGGGAGGAGCGTTTCCTCTGCAATCTGCTGTTTTTGGACATCCTGTCGGAAGATGGCGAGGGCTTGAAGGTAGCCCGCTTCATATATGACAACCATGTGGATGCCGATATCATTTTCATAACCGCTTCCAAGAAACACATCTATGAATGCTGCCGCTACCATACATTTGCCTATCTGATTAAGCCTGTACGCAAGAACGAAATTTTTGCAGAAATCAATCGCTATATGGTAGAATTGGAGCATGCAAGCCACACGCTTCCCATCAATATCAAAGGAACCGTTCACCGCATCCCCTTCCAATCCATCCTCTACCTGGAGAGCAATCTGCGGAAATTGGTATTATATACCACGAAAGCGCGCTATGAATTTTATGGCAAACTAGATGAAATTGAGAAAACCCTTACGGAGGAAGGCTTCCTCCGCTGCCACCAGAGCTATCTGGTGAACCAGAACCAGATTACGTCCCTCAATGGCTCAAAACTAACCGTAGGGAGGGATACCATCCCGATCAGCAGAAAATACCAAGCGGAAATAAAAAGCCGCTTTGCGGCCCTCAATACCGCCGCCGCCCAGGAATTTCAATCCCTGCACCAAAACCAGCAGAACTATGGCGGTCTGGTATGCATTGAGGGAAGATATCTGGCATCCATCATCCATATCAAGCCAGATCAGGAAATATTTATCGGCAGGGACGGAAAGTGCACGGATATCGTAATCAATCTGCCCCAGGTCAGCAGAATGCACTGCTCGCTGATCTACCATGCCGACACCGAATGCTACGAACTAACCGACCACAGCAGCAGCGGCACCTTTCTGGACGAGGACAAGCGTCTTGTGCCAGAGGAGAACTACCTTTTAAAAAGCGGCTCCATCCTGTGCTTTGGAGACAAGAATACAAAATATCAGCTAATATAGGAACAAAGATGAATGAACCGCTTTATCGTGTTGCTTCTCACGGTTCTGCCCTTCATAATAGCATGATAGTACAATGAAACGAGGTATCAGTATGCATCTGTCAAAGTGTCCGAAAAATCATTATTATAATGCCGACAAATTTCCCAGCTGCCCCCACTGCGCAAACCTGGAAGCCGGCATATCCGAAAAAGACCTGATTGGTGCCAACCAATCCCGCATTCCCACCGTGATTCCCCTGCAAGCCGCCAATGCATCCGCCTTCCGGGGAAAAACCACCGGATGGCTCACTTGCATTGATGGACATATGCTGGGGGAAAGCTTCTCTCTGCGGGAGGGAGAAAACTACATCGGCAGAAGTGCCAATATGGATGTGGCGCTTCTGCAAGAGACAACGGTTTCCCGAGACAATCACTGCATCATTTTGTTTGACAACGCACAAAACAGTTTTCACATTACAATCACTGACCAGGAGAAGGCCGTCTTCCTCAACAAGAAGAGAATCCACACATCGACCCAGCTAAAGCACCACGATGTGATCACTTTGGGCGATTGCTCCCTGCTCTTTATTCCCCTGTGCGACAATCACTTCCAATGGCCGGACATTGTCTCAGGAGATTAAATTACATGACAGTTTAAGGAGGAAAATGACAATGAATTGGCAGAGCAATGATATTGGACGCAGGCTGCCCGCCCATACCCTTCTTGCAAGCAATTATGAAATCATAAGCGTAATTGGCGAGGGCGGCTTTGGCATTACCTATCTCGGAAGAGATCTGGCTGCTGAAAGAAATGTCGCCATCAAAGAATACTTTCCCTCCCTCTATGCAAAGCGTAGACTGCGTGATGGCCAACCAGTACTCTCGCCCCTATCCGAAGGCGATCAGGAACTTTTTTCCAAAGAGATGAACCGCTTTCTAAGGGAGGCCAATCTCCTAAAGGAATTGAACTATCTGGATCACCTTGTCCGAATTTATGACTGCTTCCAGGCACAGGGAACAGCCTATATCGTGATGGAATATATTGAGGGTCCCACCTTAGAGCAATACATTGCCAGCAATGGTCCCCTTGCCTACGATGAATTTATCGAACTCTTTTCCCCCATTATGCGGACCTTGATCAAGCTGCATCAGACGGGCATCATACACTGCGACATCAGCCCCGACAATCTGATTCTCGGCATGGACAATCATCTACACTTGATTGATTTTGGTGCGGCAAGACAGGCGCAGAATCACCAGAAGAAAGCAAATACTGTCATATTAAAGTCTAACTTTGCGCCTCCGGAGCAATATGTCCCCGCTGGCAAAACCGGGAGCTGGACAGATGTCTATGCCCTCAGCGCCACCATGTATTTTGCTCTTACCGGAAAACCTCCCACAGCCGCCATACAGCACACCGACGATGAGACCGATGCGCCACCGGCAATGCCTCACGTCCTGGCAGACTGGCAGAGCGATGCATTGGCGAAAGGGCTTCAGGTCAACCCGACCAAACGCTTTCAGAATATGGAGCAGTTCTATCTGGCATTGACCGTAGAGCCCAATCCCTCCCTGAAACATACGGAAATCCGCCAAAGAAATCCCCGCCCCCGAAGGCGATACCTTCTGATCCCTGCCTGTACTGGGGCAATTCTGATCCTGCTGCTGATTCTAAACGGACAGAATTGGTTTCCCCGTCATACGGCATCCAAACCCGCCAATCAGATTTCCGCCGCTACAGAACGCCCCGTCAGCCAGTCTGCCATGGATGATGCGACAGCTTCTGCTTCCGGCACTGCCGCGCCAATGCAACAGCCGAAAGCCGCTGCCACCCCATCGAGCTCCAATCATTCTTCTGCCACCTCTGCTCCCTTGCTGAAGATGAAAGATGTCACCGGAAAACACCTTTCCAAGGCCAAGGAACGCTTGCAGGCCCTAGATGCCCAGCTGGTCATCCAGGTAAAGTACCGCTATGACAGCAAGGCTTCCAGAGGAAATGTCATTGCCCAGTCCGTAGCCCCCGGAACCATATTTTCCCAAGGTAGCCTCCCTGCCATTTCCCTCACCGTGAGCAAAGGCAGGAAGCCAACTACCTCAAGGCTTCCTGCCGCCACTTCCTCTCCAAAAAAACCTGCGCCTACCAAGAAAAAGGATTACACCATTGACGATAGAGGGGATGATTATACAACCATCCCTTTGGAATAATGATTGCTTTTGCGAATTAATGACTGATAGTGTGCCTTCCTTTTTCTCGGAACAACGATTCTCACTGATTTAGGTATTTTATACAAAGCACGCTTTCCTATAGACTTCATGCGTTTTCCCTTAAATTTGATCAGGGAAATCTTTCGGTCTCTGGCAAGCGCCTTCGCTCCAATAAGCTTTACCGACTCCCCAAATACAATCTTTTTCAGGCTTCTGCAATCAGCAAAGGCTTCTCGTCCTATCTTTTGTACGCCATATCCAATGGAAACTGTCCGCAATTTTTTATATCCCTTGCATGCTTTCCCGGCAACCTCTGTCACCCGAAATAATTTCTTGCCAATAGTCACCGTGCCCGGCACGGCAATCTTCTTTATACTGTGGCTTTTCGCACCCACGAAAGAAACGGCAGATCCTCCCGTCACCCTATACCGAAGTTTCTTAACCGTGTAAGTCTGACCTTTTCGAGGCGCATATGCGGGCTTAGGACTTTCCCCCGGCTCGCCGCCAGTCCCCGGATTCTTTGTCGGCTCCGTACCGGCTCCCGGCTCGCTGCTGGCTCCCGGATTCTTCGTCGGCTCCGCACTGCCCCCCGGCTCACTGCTGGCTCCCGGATTCTTTGTCGGCTCCGCACTGCCCCCCGGCTCACTGCTGGCTCCCGGATTCTTTGTCGGCTCCGCACTGGCTCCAGGCTCGCTGCTGGCTCCCGGATTCTTCGTCGGCTCCGTACTGGTTCCCGGTTTTAGTTCCTGATATTCCATCGTGTATGATAAGCCATTTTCCCTCAGAAAACCAATCTGAGACTGCACTGTCTGCTTCTCTGGATTCCCCATGATATGAAAAGTCACTTGATTGAGATTCTCCACATGGTACACGGAAAGATCCCTCAGCGTCTCAGGTACCTCTATCGTCAACCCCTCTTGATTGGGAAACGCAGTTTCTCCCACCTGATCCGCAACAATCGCGGCATTGGCTGGAAGAACGATGCGTTTTAGCCGATTACACGCCAAAAACGCATCATTCTCTATTTTTTCAATAGTATCTGCAAATGCAAACTCCTCCAGCGGGGAATTATAAAATGCCCTCTCTTGAAGTTCCTTCACCTTGCTTTGAAACACAAACCTCTCCGTCTGCATTCCATCAAACGCACACTTTGCCACAATGTCCGTCATAGTATTCTTAATCTGAATGATGCCTCCTGCCTTCACATTCTTGAATGCTTCTCGCCCAATCGCACGAATATCTGCATCAATCAAGACATCCCCTGCCAACTGCATTTCCTGAAATGCTTGAACGGCAATGACATTGATGTATCCGCCCATCTGCCGCATGGGCGTAATCACTACATTGTGTTCGCACTCGGCAGCTCCCTGTATATCCCCTACTGCTATATTTTCAAAGGCATTGTTTGCTATGTTATAGTCATCACAAATTTCCAACCGAATGGCAGTAAAATTCTTGTCCGAAAAAACACCGGATTTGATCCCCCACATATAATGATTTGTCTTCTCTCCCGTATCTATATTGGTTTTCACATACATTCCCGGCAAATTCAACTTATAATCCGGAGCATTGGCCGCTTCGTCATAGACAGACACACACAACCGTCCATCATCCTTTGCATTGTCAGCAGACAATTCATTAATCGTATAGCAGCCCAACTGCGTAAAGAATTTTTCTGATATCCCTGCAACCTTGACAGGCTCCCCGCTGACCATCGTTGCCACAATCAATATGCAAGCCAAAGCCATAGCCAAGCCTGGACGAAACCTCCTGAATATCCTTCTGCCCCTTGTCCATCCCCAAAGACATATTTTCTCCATCCCCGCATCCATCCTTTCAAAGCTGATGCGTTGCTCTCATTGCAACCGTTCCTTCTCCTCCTGGGTCTGCCCTGCATCCTGCACATTATTCTCCGGCATGAACTGGTTCTGGCCCGGATTCTGTGCGCCGTTTCCCGGCACGAACTGGTTCTGACCCGGATTCTGTGCGCCGTTTCCCGGCACGAACTGGTTCTGACCCGGATTCTGCATCCCTTTTCCCGGCACGAACTGGTTCTGGCCCGGATTCTGCATCCCTTTTCCCGGCACGAACTGGTTCTGACCTAGATTTTGCCCTCCCGGCACGCCATACGGGATTTGCCGTACCATTATGGGTGTGGGCACTGCCACTGACACTTTATGCTCATATATGACATATGTATCACTGAGAATGTCATGCAGGCCCCGCTTCTTCTTATCCGCCCCGACCATAATATAGCCAACAAAGATAATCAGCCGAGCAAGAAACCTTCCCACGCTCTCCCGAAAGACAATTTCAAAAAAAGTGGGCTTCCTGTCCTCCGCACTGATTACCCGCAGGTGAAATAGTTTTTTGCCCAGCGTTGCTCCCGTATAATAAGTGAGTAATGCAAAATAACAAACGCCCAAAACATAATACACCATGTCTAGCACGGAATACTCAAATAGAAAATCTCTCTGGAGAATGTTGTCCGTTCCTAATGAGGCAAACCACATGGGAATCTTAATAAGAAGCAGTCCTGCGCTAATAATGAGTGAATCCACGATAAATGCGGCAAGCCTCACGAAAAAACCCGCATACACCCTTTCTGATTCCTTATTTTGCATAATACTTTAACACCCCGCTTCCCCGATTCTCCATAATATCTGTAGCCAAATCAATCTCTGACTTTGGAAGTACTTTCTTTGCCTTCATCAAAAGGGAGTCAAAGATACTGATTGCATTCTCAGGCGCATAAAATTCTATCTCTTCATCCAAGCCCTCCTGGCTGACAAAGGCCGCCTTCGCCTCCTCTATATCAGAGATTTCATCTATCAAGCCATTTTCCTTTGCCTGCTTGGCAGAATAGATCCTTCCGTCAGCCAACGCCCTCACGACGGAATCGCTCATATTCCTTCCCTTGGCCACAATCTCCACAAACTGGTCATAAGACTCATCCACCAGAGACTGGAGAATCTCCCGCTGTTCCTCCGTCAATTCCAGCCCCATGGAACCCATAGCCTTGTTCTTCCCGCTGGTAATGTCAATCTCCTTAACGCCCAGTTTGTCAAATAACCCCTTGCAGTTGACCAAAGAGACAATCACGCCAATGGAGCCTGTCCACGCATTGCGGTTGGCATAAATCTTATCCGCAGCCATGGCTATGTAATATCCCCCGGAACATGCCTGATCAGCAAAATACGCCCAA
>CATKZA010000031.1 GCA_949841235.1 uncultured Clostridiaceae bacterium | reverse complement strand
GGTTTATTAACCTGAATTATAATAATAATGCCATTAAAATCAGTGACGAGACCTTACACATGAATGGAAAGAGTACCCTTTTATCTCTGCGGAACGGAGGGGGGAAGTCCGTTCTGGTGCAGATGATGATGGCACCCTTCGTGCATAAGCGTTACCGGGATGCGAAAGACCGTCCTTTTGAGAGTTATTTCACCACGGGGAAGCCCACGTTCATTCTGGTGGAATGGATGCTTGACCAGGGGGCGGGGTATGTGCTGACGGGAATGATGGTGCGCCGAAGCCAGGGCGTGGAGGGGGATCATGGGGAGAATCTGGATATGGTGAATTTCATATCTGAGTACAGGGAATCCTGCCTGACGGATATCCATCACCTTCCCGTGGTGGAAAAGGGAAAGCGGGAGATGGTGCTGAAGAATTTTCTGGCATGCCGCCAGCTCTTCGAGGGATTTAAGAAGGATTCCTCTCTGGATTTCTTTTATTATGACATGGGCAATTCTGCCCAGTCCAGACAGTATTTTGATAAATTAATGGAGTACCAGATTAATTATAAGGAGTGGGAGGCCATTATCAAGAAGGTGAACCTGGAGGAGTCCGGGCTGTCCAATCTCTTTGCGGACTGCCGGGACGAGCGTGGGCTTGTGGAGAAATGGTTTCTGGATGCCGTGGAGGGCAAGCTGAATAAGGAGAAGGACAGGATGGGAGAATTCCAGTCCATTACGGGAAAGTACGTGGGTCAGTATAAGGATAACCAGTCTAAGATCCAGCGCAGGGATACCATACGCCTCTTTCGGGAGGAGGGGGCGAGCATCGAGGAAAGTGCCATGGAGTATCAGGAGGCGGAGGAGCAGAAGCGGCAGCAGGAGGGCAAGATTGCCTGCTTTATCGCGGGACTGCATCAGGCGCGGGACGTGGCTCAGGAGAGACTGCGGGAGGCGAAAGATGGCCTGGAGGATGTGCGCCGGGAGATGGATCATATCCTGTACGAGAAGTTGTCTGGGGAATACTACCAGCTGGAGGAGCAGCAGAAGTTTCATATCATGAATAAGGATATGATTCTGATGGAGCAGGAGGAGCTGGAGCGGGAGCGGGCAGAGAAGGAGCGGGAATTGCATTTGCTCCTGTGCGCAAGGCAGCAGGCCGCCGTGACGGAGGAACTGGGAGAACTGGAAGAGGTTCGGCAGAAAGTGGAGGTGTACCACAGGCGGGACGAGGACTTGGCGCCGGAGCGCAGTTTTTTGGGATATGGCTTGCGGTGCCATTATGAGAAGGCCTTGCAGGAGAATGGGGAGAAGCAGGCAGAGCGGGAGAGAGAGGCGGAACAGGCGGGCAGGGATATTCAGGAGAGGGAGGCGATGATCATCTCCCTTGAGGAGGAGATGCGGGAAAATGCTGCCAGAGAGGGGGCGCTGAAAAGCAGCGTCCAAGGCTATGATGCAAGGGAGGAGGAGTTTAACACCCGCTATGGGGAGCGGTTTGCCCGGAATATCATGGGCAGTTACGAGCCGGGGATGCTGGAAATCAAGGGCGAGGTATATAAGAAGGAGATGGAGGAGGCTGTCAGGCAGCAGGCCAGGAGAAGGCGGGAGGCAGAGGATGTCAGGGAGAGCATCCGGGGATCGGAGCGAGATCTGGAAGCACTGAGGAAGGAATTGCTGGAGAAGGAGTGGGAGCAGCAGAGAGCGGAGGAGCTGCATCAGAGATATGAGGAGGAACTGGCCCAGCGGAAGGCTATCTTAACATACCTGGAAATGGAGGAGGGGGAACGGTTCGACCGGGAAAAGATTCTGCGGGCATCGGAGCGGAAATTGCGGGAGATCGCCCTGCTTCGGAGGAATCTGGAGAAAGAGGAAGATGCCCTGGAGAGGGAGCATCAGAAACTGACTCAGGGAAAGACGCTGGAATTGCCGGAAACGCTGGAACGGGAATTGACAGATTTGGGCATCCATATCGTATACGGCATGGAGTGGTTGAAAAAGAACGGATGCTCTGAGAAGCAGAATAGGGAAATCGTCCGCAGTCATCCCTTTCTGCCCTATGCCCTGATTTGCTCTGATAGGGAATTGGAGAAATTATCCCGGCACCGGGGAGGGGCATTCACCTCCTTTCCGGTGCCGATTATCAGGCGGGAAGAGTTGGAGGCAAAAAGGGAGGGATCGCAGGATGGACTGGTGTCTTTCTCAGGAGTGAGCTTCTATGTTCTCTTCAACGAAAACCTGCTGAATGAGAGGAAGCTGGCTGTTCTGGTGGAGGAATTGGGACAGCAGATTCAGCGGAAAAAGGAATCCATTGCCATTCGTGATGAAGAATACAAGGAGTATTTCCAGAGGAAGGAAATCGTCCGCAATCAGGCGGTGAGCAGGGAGCTTTATCAGGAAAATGAAGAGGCTATGGAGGAACTGGCCTGTCAGGCGGAGGAACTGGCAGAAAAGATTGGTGACGCTTCTCGAGAACTGGCGGAGGCCAAGGATCGGGCAAAGCAGTTGGACGATGAAATCCAGCGTGCGGTGCGGGACATTGACGGGAGAAAGCGTCAGGCGGAAGACTTTGACAGGCTCTGCGGGGCTTACGAGGCATACCAGAGGGATTGTGAAGATTTGGAGAAGTGCAGGAGGGAGCAGAAAAGGCTTTTGGAGAGGAGGCAGTTGTCCAAGGCGCAGCTGGAAAAGTACCAGGAGCAATGGAAGAAGGCCGAGTTCGAGAGGGAGAATCTGATTCGGGAGGAGAAGGAATTCCAGGAACATCTTCGTCTCTATGCGGATTACCGCCAGAAAGTGACATGCAGGGAAAGTGCGGAACTGGAATCCATGAGCATAGCCGACAGGGAGGCCAGGTTTCGAGCCATCACTGCTAGTCTGTCCCAGGAATTGCAGGAACTGGAGGGGCAGGAGCAGAAGGCGCGCAAGCGGCATCAGCAGGCAGAGGAAGAATTGGAACGGCTTCGAGGGAAATATGGACTGGAGCCGGGGGCGTGGCAGGAGAAGGAATACAATGCCAAGGAGGAGACCTTTCTGGAAATCAGGATCGAGGATTTGCAGAAGAAGGTGGAGAACAAGAAGATGCTGTGGGGGAATGAGGAAACCCAGATTCAGATATTCAGGAATAAGATGGAGGATAAGCGGGAACGGATTCACAGGGAATGCGGTCAGGAGGAAGTCCTTCCGAAAAAGGAGATTCAGGATAAGGATTTCGACGGGATCAGAAATCAGCTGGCCTTTCAGGAGGGGGAATGGGAGAAGAAGGCGGAGGCTGTGGGGCAATCCCTGCAAAGTTATGAGGAAAACCTCACGGCTCTGGCAGAGTACAGCGATTTGACGGCAGAAGAGGGGATGGTCTGGGAAGAAGAACTCTCTGAGTGGAGCCGTGGACAGCTCCGCAATCAGAAGGGGAGTTTGGTTCGAAACTATAAGGAATGGATGGAGAAATGCCGGGATGGCAGGGAGCGATTGGAACGAACCCTTCAAAAAATCCTGCGGATGGAGGAGTTTGGGGAGGAATTTTACCGCAAGCCCTTGGAGGCAATGCTGGAACTTTCGGGGGATGCTGCCCAGGTATTGCAGCAGTTTCGCACCACGGTTCAGTCCTATGAGAACCTGATGGAAAAGCTGGAGGTGGATATTTCCGTGGTGGAGAGGGAGCGGGAAAAGATTGTGGAACTGATGGAGGATTATATCAGGGAGGTACACGATCATCTGGGAAAGATTGATGATAACTCCACGATCACCGTGCGGGAGCGCCCCTTGAAAATGCTTCGGATTCAGCTGCCGGAGTGGGAGGAGAATGCGGAGGTGTACCATATCCGCCTGATGGATTTGATTGATGAAATTACCAGGGAAGGTATCACCCTCTATGAGAAGAACGAAAACGCCCAGGAATATTTTGGCACCCGGATTACCACGAGGAATCTGTATGATACCGTGATTGGTATCGGCAACGTGCAGATCAAGTTATACAAGATTGAGGCTCAGCGGGAATATCCCATTACTTGGGCGGAGGTGGCGAAGAATTCCGGCGGGGAAGGCTTCCTGTCCGCATTCGTGATCCTCTCCAGCCTGCTGTACTATATGCGGAAGGATGATGGGGATTTCTTCGGGGATCGGAATGAGGGAAAGGTGCTGGTGATGGACAACCCCTTCGCCCAGACCAATGCCTCCCATTTGCTCAAGCCCCTGATGGATATGGCGAAGAAGGCGAATACCCAGTTGATTTGCCTTACGGGACTTGGCGGGGAGTCTATTTATAACCGTTTTGATAATATTTATGTGCTGAATCTGATTGCCGCAAGTCTGCGGGGCGGCCTGCAATACCTCAAGGTGGATCATGTGAAGGGGAGCGAGCCGGAGACCGTGGTGGCATCTCGGATAGAGGTGGCAGAGCAGCTGGAATTGAGCTTTTAATTGCCGGATCCATAAGAATTAGATATAAGAAATAGCGCAGGATGCCAGTGCGCTAGATGGAGAAATCGTGCAAGGTGTGAATGTACTAGATGGAGTTACGATATGAAGATTGCAATATGTGATGACAGCATCGGGGATTTGATGAAGATGGAGGAAATGGTGCGAGCCTATGCCTCCTCTAATTCCGATGGCTGTTTTGAGGTGGAGAAGTTTTCGGATGCCTCTGCCTTGCTGGATCAGGTACAGAAAGAGGAAATGGCGGATATCTACATTTTGGATATTGTCATGTCCAGAATTACAGGGATTGATTTGGGGAGCCAGATTAGGAAGGTCAGCAACAGGAGCGTGATTATTTATGTCACGGCATCGGATGACTTTGCATTGGATGCCTACGATGTCCATGCCATCAGGTATTTGCTGAAACCTGTGGATGAAGGGAAATTCTTTGAGGCCATGGACTATGCCATGGCCCAGATCAATGTGGAGGAGGGCCCCCTGTTTCTTGTGAAGACAAAAGGGGGGATGGTTTCCGTTCCCCATTACAAGATAGAATATATAGAAAATTCTTCCAGGAGGCTGGAGATCCATTTGACCAATGGAGAGGTCATCACAAGTATCTTTATCCGGAAATCTTTTGATGACGAAATCAAGGACTTTGAGCAGAACAAGGGATTTATGCGTGTCCATAAGTCTTATTTGGTGAATATGAAACATGTGAAGGGAATGAATAAGGCGGATTTTGTCATGGATGGCGGGGCATGCATTCCCATTAGCAGAAAAAGCATTATGGAGGCAAGGAAGGCGTTTTGCTCTTTTGTGACCGAGCATTACAAATAAGGAGTAGGAATATGAATTATTTTACCAGTATGTCTTATGGGATAAGCCATGTATTTTTAATGCTATTCATGTATTTATTTGTTCTGCACCGCTATTCCCATGCTGTGACGGCACTGCTGTGTGGCATCTCGTTCGTGTTTCTGTGCGTAATGGATTGCTTTAAGCTGATTTTCTTTCCGGGAAGCGACATCTGCTATGTCATCGTGACGATCGTGCAGATTATCGTAACCCAGTCCACGGCTTTTCTGATAGCGAGGAAACGGAATGTGCAGGTACTTTTCGTAGGACTCAGTGCTTCCAGCTATGTCATAGCAGGGAGCATTTCTTCTGTTATTATACAGATATGGACGCACAGTGACATTTGGGCGCTGGCTGGCGGCGTCTCGATACACCTTGCCATTCTCTTGCTCCTGTCATTGAAAATCCGTGGAATCTGCCTGAAATTCCAAGAAAAGAAATATCTGGAGGGCTGCTGGGGGCTGTGTCTGATTCCGGTGTTTTTCTATTGCAGTTTTTCTTTTATAGCTTTTTTCCCCCATACATTGCATGACAATCCGGACAATATCGTGGGAATCATTTTCTTTCTGATTACGATGTTCGTGTCATATATCGTCGAGCTTCGCGATTTTGATAGCGATTCTAAAAAAACGGCCATGCGCTGGAAGAACATGGTACTGGAATCCTACGTCAAGGGGTTGGAAAACCAGTTCTATCTGGTGGAGCGGGCGGAGAAAAATCTGAAAATCCTTCATCATGATGTAAGGCATTTTTATAAAATGATGGGTTCGCTGCTGGAACAGAATAAATACGATGAGATGAGAAAGGTTCTCGGCCATATTAATGACGTGGCCAAGGAAAATAAAGTAAAGAGATATTGCACCAATTTGGTCGTAAATGCCATCTTGACAAACATGATGGATCGGGCGAGGGAATATGGGGTGAAAGTGCGGCTTGACGTGGCGGTGTCCAAGGAAATCCCGGTAAGCGATTACGAATTTACCCTTGTCATTGCCAATATGCTGGAGAATGCATTAGAGTGCGTGCAGAACCATGAAGAGGAAAGCCGGTGGATAGAGGCGAAGATCCATTGCCACAGCGACTATCTCCTGCTCCAGACTAAGAATGAATATCGAGAGGAGATACAGTTGGACCCCGGAACAGGGCTGCCGAATAGCAAAAAGAAAGGAGACCATGGGCTGGGAATGCAGAGCGCCCTCGCCTTTTCGGAAAAAATTGGAGGAAGCATTGTCTGCTGTACAGACGATGGCATCTTTGAATTAATGATATTTGCGAAATTTTGATTCTCTTTTGCGAAAAATAAGAAATGCGCGGACTGTATGAAAGGTTATAATAAAGGGGAATAATCGATTGCGATGGGCAAAAATCCCGAATGATTACTCCGGCTAAGAACTATTGAAATATGATAGCGTGTCGCATTCGCTAAAATGAAGGAGAAAAATATCTCATGCAGAAAACCTTTATCAAATATACATTTCTCATTGTGACAGCAGCCATATTTCTTATACTTTCTATCAATTTCGTGTTAACATTGCATGCATTGGAATCCCAGAAGTATGATAGCTTTCAGATAAAGATCGATCAGGTAATCCATACGATGGAAAATAATCAGCAGGAATTATCCGCCCTGAATGAGAATTTAGATGAAGACTATCTTACCAGAGCCAAGGCGGCTGCCTATGTGCTAGACCGGCAGAAGGAGGTCAGCATGGACGTGAAGGAGATGCAGTATCTGGCAAAGCTGCTCAACGTGGACGAAGTTCATGTGATTGATGAGAATGGCATCATCGTATTGGCCTCTGTGTCGAAATATATCGGCATTGATATGGATGACCATGCCCAGACCAGACCCTTTCTGGATCTGATGGAGAGTGAAGAAGAAGATCCCTATCTTATTCAGGAGGCCCAGCCCAATGCGGCGGAAAATAAGATCATGAAATATGTGGGGGTTGCCAGGAAGGGGAAGAAGGGCGTAGTTCAAGTCGGGTTTGAACCTGTGAGACAGCTGGAGGCGGAGGCCAGAAATACCTATGAATATATTTTTTCAAAGTTTCCCACTGACATGGGAGAGGAATTGTTTGCCGTGGGCAAATATTCCGGAAAAGTCTTGGGGCATTCTGCCGGCATGGATATGGAGTTCACGGCCAGCCATTATCAGCTGGAGGAACTGGAGGATTGCGGGAAGGGCAAATATCAATGGGGCAAAAATGGGAAACTGGCATATGTGGTGAGCAAGAACTACGAGGATGTGCTGATTTGCGCCGCCCTGCCGGGGGAGGTAATATTTCGCGACCTGCTGGAAAATATATTACATACGTTTTTGTACTTGGTTATTGTGGAAGCCGCAGTCATCCTTTTGCTAAATTATCTGGTAAAGCGGAAGGTGGTTAATGGGATTCATGATATTATCGCGGACCTTTCCTCTATTACTGATGGGAATCTTGATACGGAAGTATCCGTGGGTGGAAATCTTGAATTTGAGCAGCTGGGCCATGGGATTAATGTGATGGTGAAAAAACTTCAATATGAAAATACCCACGATCACCTCACGGGCTTGTATAAGTTTCCTCGATTCAAAGAACTGGCCGGGGAAAGATTGAAGAATATGCAGCCGGAAAGAGTATGTGCCATGGTAATGATAGATTTGGATTCATTCAAGGAAATCAATGACAATTATGGGCATGATGCGGGGGATCGCTATTTGAAAAGTTTTGCTGAAGTGATGATGTCCATGCCGGCAGAACATTTTATTACGGCAAGACGTTCGGGAGATGAGTTTTGCATGATGATTCATGGATGTACTGACAATTCAGAAATCCCCAAATATTTGGATGCATTTTATCAAGCACTGGGAAGCCATCCTGTGGCATTATCGGATCAGGAGACCAGAGTGATCAGTGCATCCGGCGGATATGCCTGGACGGGGGATGCGGGGGCGGAAATATCGGAATTGCTTAACTGCGCCGACCAGGCATTATATGATATGAAAAGGGAGAGAAAGGGGGGCTACGCTGAGTTTTCAGGACATAAACAGATGGCATAATACATTGTATTATGCGTTATGATTTGTTATTCTAAACATAGTGTTTTAATTTGTGTAGGATGAAGAGAAACTGTTGGTAAATGACAATATACTATGAAGAAAGATGGTGCTTTCATGAATCGAAAAAATGTTGGACAAAACCTTCGCATGTTGCGGCGGCAGTGTGGCATGACACAGGCGCAGCTGGCGAAAGAAATCGGTGTTTCTACGGATCATATTTCCCATGCGGAAATCGGGTTCGGCAGTATTTCCCTTCCCCTTCTGCTTGATATTTGCAAACTGCTGGGCGTGACGCCCAACGATCTTTTGGCTGGGGAATACACGCTGGATTCCGCAGATGATGACCTATTGATGGAGGAAGAAGGGCTTGATAGGATGACCTTGTCCTTTCGGAATATTAATCCCGATGACAGAATGGTGCTGAACCATATGTACCAGTTTATGGCGAAGAGGAAGAAGGGTTCCGGGTCAGGCCAAGACTGAACGATGTGTCCGATAAGTTGATTTGGGGAATGGGTTGACAGGGTGAACATAGTTATGTGCAAAGTTGGCTTTGCGGAAATGGAGGAAAGTATGAATCGAAAAAACATTGGACAAAATCTTCGCACGCTTCGCCGCCAGTGCGGAATGACGCAGGCGGAGCTGGCCGAGAAGATTGGCGTTTCCACCGATCACGTTTCCCATGCGGAAATCGGGTTCGGCAGTATCTCGCTCCCTCTCCTGATAGAGATTTGCAAGAAACTGGATGTGACGCCCAACGATGTCCTTGCCGGGGAATACACGCCGGACTACGTTGACGAGGAACATATGGAGGAGCAGGGATTGTATGGGAGGCAGATTGTATTTGAAGATGTGAATCCCGATGATAGGATGCTGCTAAGTTATCTGCATCAATTTATGCTTAAGAGAAAGAGAGAACCCCAGTCTGACAGCGAAGTCGAAGAGACTAGCGAGGCAGCTGAGACGGTTGAGGAGGATGTGGAGGAATAGCATTTGGGCTGTATGAAGAAGAAATCATGATATTGTTGTGATGAAAAAGGAGGATGCGTTACGAGCATTTTCCAATGCAGTTAAAAAGGGACTGTGGCACGTTAGTGCGACAGTCCCTTTTTCTTGCCGTATAGGAAATTGCTCATAACGTAACGCAATGCCAACCAAGAATTTGCAAAGCAAATTCTTGCAAGGGAACGCGCCGGCGTTCCCTTTTTTGCTGCGCAGGCAAATTCGTTCTATGCGGCATATTAAAAATCATCCTTTGCCAGGGAAGGCGCATGTCTGTAAAATAAGCAATAAAAAAATGCGCGATCAGGGGTTCGAACCCTGGACACCCTGATTAAGAGTCAGGTGCTCTGCCAGCTGAGCTAATCGCGCATGTTTCATATGGATGTCGCTGTCAATCAGCAACATTGGTATCATAGCAAAAAATTACGAGTTTGGCAAGTGTTTTTTGAAAATATTTTAGAAAATATTTTAGAAAAATGTTTCAAAGATTTCAAAAATGGTTTCAAAAATGGAGCA
>CATKZA010000030.1 GCA_949841235.1 uncultured Clostridiaceae bacterium | reverse complement strand
AAATATCTCGGAGCGCTTTGACATGGATATCTACACTGCCAGCGATCTGGGGGAGATACCTAAGATCCACAACAGGGGGATTGCGGATTCCGTGACCATGATGCCGAAGATTTTTCAGTGCAGCAAGATTAATCTGAATATGACCAATCGCCCTATTTCCTCTGGCATTCCCCAGAGGGTCTATGATATTATGGGGGCGGGAGGATTTCTGCTGTCCAACTACCAGCCGGAGATGTCGGTACATTTTGAGATTGGCAAGGAACTGGTAGTGTATGAGAGCCAGAGTGACTTGCTGGAGAAGATTGCCTACTATCTGGCTCACGAGGAGGAGCGGAGGGAGATTGCCGCCAATGGCCGGAGGGCCATCGGGGAAAGGCATGGGTATGCCATGAGGCTGGAAATGATGTTTGAGATGGCAATGCAGGCAGGCGCGTCGGCATGACGCTGACGTGCGGTGAATTTGCTGTTTTAGGAGTCAGGAGGAGAAGGAATTGTCGAAAGGGAGTGCAGAGAAGAAGATTCTGGCGGCCAGCGGGCTGATGGAGAGGCAGGCGTGGGAGGAGGCTCTGGAGGTAATCTATCAGGGCATCCAGGCGGACGGGCGGAATTATGAGTTGTATTTTATGCTGGCCCAGTGTAAGGAGATGCTGGGGGCGACCCAGCAGGCGGCCCTGTCTTATGAGAACGCCCTGTTCTATGCCAGTGACGAGGACTATGGCGTGATTGAGGATTGCTACCGGGCTTTTCTGGCCTCTTTGCCGGAGATGCCCCGGAAGGTTTCCTTCGTGCTGGTGACCTACAATCAGCTGGAGATGACCCAGCTGTGCGTGGAGTCCATCCGTCACAACCATCCCTATGGGAGTTATGAAATCATGGTGGTGGACAATCTGTCTACGGATGGCACCAGGGAATGGCTGGGGGAGCAGGAGGATATCCGAGCGGTGCTAAATGATGAAAACCGCGGGTTTCCGGCGGCCTGCAATCAGGGTGCGTCCCTGGCGGCGGAGGGGAATGACATTTTCCTCTTGAATAATGACACCATCGTGATGGAAAATAGCGTCTACAATCTGCGGATGGCTCTGTATGAGTCGGAAAGGGTGGGGGCCGCGGGGGCTTGTTCCAATCAGGTGGGCAACCGCCAGAGAATCGGGGAAACCTTCGATTCCATCGAGGAGTATGCCGGGTATGCGGGGAGGAATAACTGCTACTGCCCCCGCAGGCACGAAAGGCGGCTGCGTCTGGTGGGGTTTGCCATGATGTTCCGCCGCTCGGTGTGGGAGAAGGTGCAGGGATTTGATGAGCGTTTCGGCATAGGCAACTATGAGGATGATGATATCAGCATGAAGCTGCTGGAACTGGGTCTGGATCTGGTCTTTTGCCGGGACAGTTTTATCTTTCATTTCGGCAGCGCTTCTTTCCGGGCTTTGGACCTAGCAAAGAGCGAGGAATACCAGAGGATCTTGCAGAGGAATAAGCGGTTATTTGAGGAGAAATGGAAGATCAGGTGGGGGTATTTTTCCCATGTGCGCCATGACCTGCTGGGATATATTGAAGAAGACAGGAGCAGGGCGTTTGCGGTGCTGGAGATTGGCTGTGCATCCGGCGCCACCCTCTTGGAGATTGGAAACCGCTATCCCCGTGCCAAACTGTATGGAATAGAGCTGGACCGGGACGTGGCAGAGCTGGCATCCCGGTATCTGGATATCCGGCAAGGGGACATTCAGGAGAAGCGAAACCCCTTTGGCAAGCGTTATGACTGCATTGTCCTGGGGGACGTGCTGGAGCATCTCCGGGATCCGGAGGACATTCTGACGGAACTGAGGGATTGGCTGAATCCCGGGGGATATCTGGTGATCAGCGTGCCGAACATCATGCATATTTCCGTGCTGGAACCCCTGCTGCATGGCAGATTCACTTACCGGGACGAGGGGATACTGGACAGGACGCACTTGAAGTTTTTTACCAGGACGGAGCTGGTGGAGATGATGGGGCGCTGCGGCTATGCCATTGAGCGGATGGGGGGGAATACGGTGGAACTGTCCCATCAGGAGGAAGAGTATCTCAGGAAATTGTGCCAGATGGATGCCCGGATACAGGAAGAGGAACTGAGAGTTTACCAGTATCGGCTAAAGGTGCGGCTGGCTTGAATGGGGGAGTTCAATGAGTAGAGAATATACAAGATTAAAGATTCTGATCTGGGATTTTCAAGGGGATGCCCTGCAGTGGCTGGAGGATCATGTGGCTGGCGACAGGATTTCCGTGGAGGGCCATCTCACCAAGATCGACGATATGCTGGGGGATACCATGTCTGTGGAATGGGATTATCTTTTCTGCTTCATCCCGGCGGGGCAAGATGAGCTGAGGCGGAAATTTGACGGCATCTTTGCACGGCTGGGAATCGCCAGGGAGCGGGTAATCTATGCCGGGGAACTGGAGGAGTGGGTGGTTCGCAATGATCTGGGGTTCTATCTGCTAAAGGGCGATATGAGAAAGCGCATGGAAGTGTGGAATGAGAAGAGGAAGAAAGACTATGTGGCTTGCACGGCGGAGGGGATTTCTTATGTCATGGGCAGCAGCGACAGGGTGATTCTGGACAGCATGGCCATGTATGGGGAGAACTGGGCCGGGGAGGAGATGCGCGCCTTTCATCGTCTGGCGCGGAAATATTATCCCGCAGATGGATCCCGGGGAAGATATTTTATTGATATTGGTGCCAATATAGGAACGACTTGCATCTATTTTAAGAAAAAGATTGATACCGATGTGGATATCCTGGCATTTGAACCGGAGGAGAAGAACTACCGGCTGCTGCGGGCCAATCTTCTGCTAAATGGGCTGGAGGGGTCGGCCGTCGCAGAAAACTATGGGCTGTCCGAGGAAGCCGGTCGGGAGACGATCTATGTGAATCCCCAGAATCCCGGAGGGAACAGCGTGGTATTTGCCAGCGGGCAGCAGTCACAGGAGATTCAGATGGTATCCCTGGATGGCTATCTTTCGGAGAGAGGAATCTCTCCCGGCGAGATCGGCTATCTCTGGATTGACACGGAGGGATTTGAGCCGGCGGTGCTGAAGGGAGCGGAAAATACGCTGAAAGGCGGGGATATCCCCGTGCTGGTGGAGTTTACTCCCTATCTGTGGAATGATGCCGGATGCTATGACATGCTGATGGATGTGCTGTCCGGCACCTACCGTGAGTTTGCGTTCATTGAGGAGGTGCTGGCGGGGGAGGAAAGGCTTCACCCCATAGAAGAAATCTGGCAGTACCGGGATGCCCCCAGGCTGTTCCAGCAGGATATCTTTCTGGTGAAGTAGCTTGGGAAGGACTGGGCGTGTTCAGGCTAAGTTCGCAAGGGGGCTATGGAGTGGCTTTGCAGATCAACGGTAGAGAAAGGAGCAGGAAAGATGCATATTGTCTTGGTGGGAGTTGGAGAAGACTCCGTAGATATTGTGGAGGATGCGATTAGGGAATGGCGGGAGAAGGCCGTGATTGAAGGGGTGGCCTTTGATGAGGATGAATTATATTACAGACTTTCTGACTGGTCCTATCTGCATAGGAGAATAGAAGACCTTCCTAATTTGACTTTTGATAGATTGTATGTCTGTGCCAATCACGATCTGTCGAATGAGGCGGTAAGTTTGTTTCGCCAGAAATTAGGCCTCTCTAGAGAGCAGTGCGACAGTTATGTGAAGAGCAACGTAGGCCCTCACAGCATTGACTGGACTAAGGTGGAGACGGAGGGCGATGTGATCGATCAGATTGTCCGCTCTGGCACGATGAATGATCTGGAAAGGTTTGCCTATTGCGATTCCCACAGATTGCTGTTTAAATGGCTCCATTATTATGAAATATATGATCGTCATTTTTCCAAATATCGGAATAAGGCACCTGTCATTATGGAAATCGGGGTTTACAAAGGCGGTTCCCTGGAGATGTGGAAGGAATATTTCGGGGAGGGGACTCGGATTATCGGCATTGATATCGATGAGCATGCTAGAGAATTTGAGGAGGAGCAGATATCCATCGAGATTGGCTCTCAGGAGGATCGGGAGTTTCTCAGGAGGATGAAGGAAAAATATCCCAGGATAGATATCTTGATTGATGATGGGGGGCATACGATGAACCAGCAGATCGTCACCTTTGAGGAAATGTTTCCCCATATTGCCTATGGAGGCACATATCTGTGCGAGGATTTGCACACCAGCTATTGGAAGGAGTTTGGTGGCGGCTATCAGTGCCCGGATTCCTATATTGAATATAGCAAGAACTTTATCGACTATATTCATGCCTGGTATAGCCAAGAGGCAGAATTGCAAGAAAACCGGTATTCCAGAAGCATGCATGGCTTGCATTATTACGACAGCATATTGGTGATTGAAAAGGAGAGGATAGCAAATCCTATTGCTGCAAGGGTGGGAGAGGGAATCAAGAGAATGGTTAGAGTTAGGAGATAAGGCATGGCAACAGAGTATTCGCTGACAGTGGCCGGGCAGCCCTATTTTGGCAGCAGCCGGGGGAGGGATGTGCAGGTATTTTACACGGAGCCGGAGAGCGGGGTGAATCCTGATACGGGAATACTCCTTCTGATTTCCGGCTTTGAGGGGGACACCAGCGCCAATGTGTATAGGAAGATGCGGATGGAGTTTTCTGACCGGGAGAATCTGGTGGTGGTGGAGTGCGACTATTTTGGCTATCAGTTCATGGCTTCTCAGACGATGAAGGAAGTGCATGAGATTATGAAGGGGATGGCCAGGGAGCTGGGGGACATGCAGAGGCGGGGAGAGCCTTTGCCGGAGGAGGCTCTGACAGAGCATTTCCGGCAGGGGGAATCCGGGGATGAATTCTGCGAGCTGGGACTTTTTCAGGCATTGGACAATCTGAGGGCGTTAAAAAGCGTGATGGACTTGCTTTCATGCCGGGGATGCGAATATAATCTGAATCGCATCATAGCATACGGGTATTCCCATGGGGCATATCTGGCGCTGCTGTGCAATGCCCTGCGTCCTCACCTCTTTTCGGGGATATTGGATAACTCCGGCTGGGTGTATCCGGTGTATCTGTACCGCCCCAGAATATGCAGCGGCATGTGGAGCGACAGCGGGACGGGACAGAGCAAGAAATTCTACGTCTTTTTGGAGTATCAGGGGCGACAGTGGATTGACGATCTGGAGGCATATAATCTGAGGAGGCTGTATTCCCAGTTTCAGAACCATGCCAGAATCCTTTCTTTCCACGGGGAAGATGACGGCTTGGTGCCTTTGAAGGATAAAATGAATTTTGGGGATAAGGTAGAGAATCTGCGTCTCTGCGTGGTGAGGAAAGAGGATGTGGACGAAGATATTTTCCAGAATACCCAGCATGGCATGGGCACGGATTTCCTGAAACTATTTTATTTCGTCACCTCTATGGATGATATGGCCAGGGAAGAGCCTTTGGATCAGGAGGGCCGGGAGAGAATGTGGGAGGGCCGGGAGTTTGTTTCCCGGAAATACCTCTACCGGCTCTCGGAGGATTTGGAATTGACTCGAAACGCCAGATGATGGAGAGGTGGCAAGTTTGATGACGGCTGCCTGTGTGGAGGCGGGATTATCTGAGAAGGCGAAGGAGGGAGATGGATGAAGAAGGTTTCCGTAATTATGCCCATCTACAATGCGGGGGAGTATCTTTCCCGCAGTTTGGAGGGGCTGGCGGCGCAGACATTGGATGGAATGGAATACGTGCTGATTGACGATTGCTCCGACGATGACAGTTATGAGATTGCCAGGGAATTTCAGGAGAGGCATGGGGAGCAGACGGTTCTTTTGCGCACGGAGAGAAATGCCGGCCCTGGCGGTGCCAGGAATCTGGGGCTTTCCCGGGCATCGGGGGAGTATGTGGGCTTTGTGGATTCCGACGACGAGATCGTGCCGCAGATGTTCCGGAAATTGTATGACCGGGCGGTGGAGACGGGAGCGGATATTGTGGATTCCGGATATTACAATGAGAAGCTGGACTATGCCATGCTCCATGTCAGTGATGAATTGGCGGGGGTGCAGGATGATGCCAAGCGTTCCCAGCTGATCGTTTCTGGCGGATATATAGTCTCCAAGCTCTACCGAAGGGATTTTCTGGACAAGTGCGGCATCAAGTTCCGGGAGAAGGTGGCTCTGGAGGATTCCGAGTTTATTACCAAGACCTTTGCCATGGCGGAAAGGGTAGCCAATGTGAAGGAGATTTTCTATAAATATGTTTTTACGAATTATTCTGCCTCCAGGGAGAGGGACTGGAGGCGGTATTTTGAGAATGTGATGGGCGCTATGGAGGCAAACTATCGGTCGGTGCGTGATTTGCCCTGCTATGAGGGAATACAGATAGCCGTGGAATATCTGATTGTCCAGCTGTACAGTTATGGCGTGCTGAAATGCCTGTCCATGTGCGGTGAGGAGAATCGGGAGGAGGTGCTTGAATGCCTGCGTCAGATTCGGGAATTGAAGGAGAGAACCGTGGAGGGAAGCTATGAGGGCAATCCCTTTATCTGCCAGAAGATCCAGGAGGAGGATATCCAGATCATGAGGCTGAATGATGAAGATGCGGAGGGGCTGGTTGCCGCTATATTGGCGGGGAAAGAGAAGTGAGATGGGACAGGAAGAGTCAATGATTGGCGTGGGGTTGTTTTTGTGGATGCCGTCAGAGGACGGGGAGAAGGAACGGATGCTGGGGCAGCTGCAGGAGGCGTTTCATGAATTGGGCGTGGAAACTTTGCAATTAAATATCGCATCGGAGGGGGCTTTTGAGAGGCTGGGGGAGATGGATGAGTATTTTGCCGCCCAGCCGCTTGGCAGGAAGCGTTTCGTATTCTCCATGGATGGGGATGGCTTCGGCCTGACGCTAAAGATGGATGGCCTGTGGGTGGACAATGTCCAGTATAATGTATTTACCTATCTGACCGGGCATCCCGGGCAGTTTCAGCGGCAGCTGGACGGCATTAACTCCTGGTATATCTCCATCCTGAACTCCCGGGAGGAGGGCGTGGCGTATATCGAGGAGCGTTATCCCCATCTGGATGGGATCGAGTATATGGCGTGGCCTTTGGAACAGGAGGAAATGCCCTTATTTGCAGAAGAGATATTGAAGCGCTGCAAATAGGAAATTGCTTAAAGAAAAGCATCTTGGTGCTGATCGTAGTCATCCTTGGAAACTTCGCTTTGCAGGGGTTCCAAGGATGATAGTGATGAAAATAACGTGGGGAAGCGCGCATCGTAGGTGTGGGCTTCTTTTATTTTCTCATAGCCGTTTTTTGCGATCTGGTGCCTTTCCCTGTCGTGGGTGAGATAATAGCTGCATTTATCCTCCAGTTCCTCTAAGGAGGAGAAGGTTACGAAGTCCCTGTCCGGCTGGAAATAGTCGAACAGTTCCGGCTGGGGCGTGGTCAGGAGGAAGCCGCCGCAGCCCATGACGTCCAGCAGTCTTGCGGACATGCCGGAGCGGATGGTGCGGTAGTTGATATTCAGATTGATGCGGCTGTGCCGGAATACATGGGGCATTTCCGTATAGTAGCCGATGGGGGGATGCACTCGGAGATTTGCGGCTTCCGCCACATGTTCCGAAGTGTATAGGTCCACTGGGAACCGCTGGGACAGTTTCCACAGGAGGCGGATTCGCTCTTGGTGGGTGGCTTCTTCGTGAACGGCTCTGGCAAGGGATTCCAGGGGGAAATCATCAGAAAAGGCATTGGTATTGATGTAGGGGGAGTTTTTCAGCAATTCCATTGCGATGTCCTGTTGGAAGAACTGGGTCTGGGCGGCGGCATATCCCTGGAGGATGCCCTGGATATATTCTGAGGAGACGAAATTGCGGGCCTGGATGGAGCGGTTGGTGTACAGGTTTCCCACGAAGGAGATGTGGTGGCGGTATTCCGGCAGTTCATTCAGGCTGCCTAGCTGCCGGTCCAGGCGCTCCGCGTTCACCGCCAGTGGCAGATGGCTTACCTGGGTGCATCCTTTTGCCCGCAGTTCTTCCACTTCTATCCGATCGAAGTGGTACACATGGTTGCAGGGGGTGTCATACCGATAGAAATGGGGGATGGGGCTATCATAAATCCAGGAGATATATTTTACGTGAAATTCCCGGCAGATATCGGATATGATGGGATAGAAATTAAAGGATAGCACCGCATCATAGGAAATCCCACGCAGCCGTTTTCTGAATTTATCTGCAAAGAAGCCATCTTCCAGGTAATCTGTGAAGACGTATGTGATGGGGTCAACGTCATAACCGGCGCGCTGCAGCGTTTCCAGCCAGTCCTCCTGCATGAAGATATTGGATTTGAAAAAAAGCAGTTTCATAAGGTGCCTCCTTTATTCTTGCCCTGTTGCTTGCCGGGGGATTTGACAAGTTGCAGTGTTTCCAGCATCTCTCGGATGCGCATGGTCATGGTGTGTCCTGCCAGGACGGTTCTTTGGCCTTGGAGTGCGATGTTTCGGCGTTCCCTTTCATGGGCGAGGTAATACCTTGCCTTGTTCATCATATCTTCGGGGGATTCGTAGTACACGAAGTCTTTTCCCGGTTCAAAATAGCGGAGGTAGTCGCTGTGGAAGCTGGTGAGCAGGAAGCCTCCACTGCCCATGATATCCATTGCCTGGGCGGGGATGCCGTTCCGGATATCCCGGGGAGCGGGGAGGAGGTAGATCTTGCTGTCGGCCATTCTGGGGGGTTCTGCGTTCCCGGCTGGAAGGGGCTGTCGGAGGAAAGATGGCGGGAGAGTTTCCCTGCGGCCGGTACAGCATATTTTTGTCCACCGGGATTCTTTCGCCAGAAGATCCAGCATGGCATCCGTCTCCCGGCGGGTGAGGGCGGGGTAGAGTACCTGGCGGGCGTAGAGTTCTTCTCTGGGGGCGATGCTTTCCCGGGGGGCCGGCAGGGGGAGGGCGGCCTCCATGGCCGCCAGGACTGTGCCATTCAGCGCATGTTCCAGAAAGGGAAAGCCGTAGATTCCCTGCTGCGCCTGCATCAGCCCATCCAGAAATCCCTTGGTTTGATGGTCAATCTTTGCCATCAGGGTCAGGTATCGTCCCCAGGCATCCTGGTCGGAAGTGTCTATGAGAGTCAGGTCAGCCCGGGGAATGTCTGCCGCCGTGGCAAAAGGCACGTCCCCATCGGACTGTGCCGCCCAGGGAAGGTAGGCGGATTTCTTCACGCCCAGCCGCTGCAGCCTTTCCACCCAGGCGCTGTCTCCGTGAAAGATGATGTTGCATGGATTGCAGACGCTTTTTGTCAACAGCCTCTGGTCTGCCCCATCGTTATAGCACCAGGAGATATAGGGGATGTGGAGGGGATTGCAGAGATTGGACAGGATGGGATAGTATTGGAGGGAGAATACCCCGTCTATCTCCCATTCCGCCACGATCTCTGCAAATTTCCTTCGGAATACCGGGTCATAGTGGTAGTTTCTGGGAGAGTCCTCCCATGGGAGGAGGGCGTGGCCTTCTTGTTCTAACAGATGGATCATCCCATCTAAATGGAAAGAATGCCAGCGGGGAATGAGAATGTTCATGGATGCCTCCTTGGATTGTGGATTGCTGCGCCGCTTGAGCGGCCTGCGTCATTATTTTTGAAATCAATATATTGACATTATAATCTATAGAAATTAGATTTGCCAGTGTATTATATCAAGGAATACTAATATTTCTTTCTAAAAAGACGATATAATCTTATATTGTTTTTTCTTATGAACAGATTATGATTTAGATGTTCTGTATGGAACATGGCGCGAGGAATACGGCAGCATGAAAGAAAGGCATGGGAGTAAGAAATGAATAAGGAAAAGGAAACATTGATTCAGCAAATATTGGAACACATAGTCAGGAGTCGTTCCCTTTCCTGTCATATATACGGTTTTTCCCTTAAGATCAGAAATAGCCTTAATAGAATCATCAGCTGCCACTATATACAAAACCCCCAGT
>CATKZA010000029.1 GCA_949841235.1 uncultured Clostridiaceae bacterium | reverse complement strand
GATTCTATGTCAAGAATCATGGATACGGATATGGCGGAGGCTATGACCAACTACACCCAGGAGAGCGTGCTTTCTCAGGCGGCTACTGCGATGTTAGCGCAGGCGAATAACAGGCCCCAGCAAGTAATGTCCCTGTTACAGGGTTAATTAATGATGGAAAAAAATCAAATCGTGTGTTAGAATACAAGGGCGAAACGATTGTTTTGCCCTTTTTGGATAGTTATGACTGGAGGCGCGGAATGAATCAGGATCAGAAGAGGGAGTATACTGCCCGGGTGGCACAGGCCAACCGCAGTGAATTGGTAGTGATTATCTATGAGTTGTTTTTGCTGGCTATTGACGAGGCGAAGGCGATGTTTAAGGAAGGCAGGCTGGATGAGGGGTGCCGCTGCATCAAGCGGGCTCAGGGATTCTTACAGGAATTGATGGGGAGCCTGGATAAGAGGTATGAGATTGCGGAGGAACTGATGCGGCTGTACCGCTATGTCTATGAACAGCTGATCTTTTCTAATATACGCAGAAAACTGGTCAATGGGGACACTGTGGTGGAAGTCATGACCAAATTGAAGGAAGCATTTGAACAGGTTGCCAAGGAGGACAAATCAGACTCCGTGATGGAAAATTCCCAGCAGATTTATGCGGGACTTACTTATGGAAGGAGTTCTCTGAATGAGGTGCTTCTGACGGGAAATGAATCAAATCGGGGCTTTCGGGTATAAATATACAATGAAAATGGGAGGTGGCATATGAAAGGAAGAGCAGCGGGGATTTTATTGCCGGTCAGCAGTCTGCCGTCCAAGTATGGAATAGGCACGCTGGGCAGGGAAGCGTATCGCTTCGTGGATCAGCTGGTGCAGGCAGGACAGAAATACTGGCAGGTGTTGCCGGTGGGGCCTACAAGCTTTGGGGACAGCCCGTATCAGTCCTTCTCTGCATTTGCAGGCAATCCATATTTTATTGACTTGGATTTTCTGATTGACCAGGGACTGCTGGAGGAAGAGGAAGTGGCATCCTGCGACTGGGGGGATAAGCCTTGGGATGTGGATTATGAGAAGATTTATCAGAGCCGTTTTCAGATTCTTCGCAAGGCATTCCGGAATAGCGGACATAAGAAGGATAAGAAATACCAGAAGTTTTTGAAGCAGTCTGAGTACTGGCTGGAAGACTATGCGCTGTACATGGCGCTGAAATTCTATTTCGGCGGCAAGGAGTGGTCTGCCTGGGAGGAAGATATTCGCATGCATTCCAAGGGGGCGGTGAAGCATTATCGCAAGCTCTTGAAGAAGGAGATTGATTTTTGGAAGTTTTGCCAGTTCCAGTTCTTCCAGCAATGGTTCAAATTAAAAAAATATGCTAACAAGCACGGCGTGAAAATTATTGGAGATATTCCGCTGTATATGGCGCTGGATAGTGCTGATGTGTGGACGCATGCGGATTTGTTTGAATTGGATGAGAGGAGACGACCCATTCATGTGGCGGGGGTGCCGCCGGACTGCTTTAGCGAGGACGGGCAGCTGTGGGGCAATCCTTTGTACGCCTGGAAACGCATGGAGAAAAAGAAGTTTCGCTGGTGGGAAAAGAGGATGGAATCCAATGCCAGGCTATATGATGTGATTCGCATCGATCATTTTATTGGAATTGTGAATTATTGGTCGATTCCGGCAGGAGATGACACGGCCATCAATGGAAAGTGGAAGAAGGGACCGGGGGAGAAATTGACCAAGGTCATCAAGAAGGCTACCAAAGGCTCGGGGATTATTGCGGAGGATCTGGGCGTGGTGGGGGACAATGTGCGCGCCCTGATTAAGAAGACCGGCTGGCCGGGGATGAAGATTCTGCTCTTTGCCTTTGACGGGGATGCGTCCAATGAATATCTGCCCCACAATTATAGGAGTGCCAACTGCATTGTCTACGGCGGCACCCACGACAATGAGACCATTGTGGGCTGCTATAAGGATAAATCGAAGAAGGAGACCCGCTTTTTGCGCAAGTACCTGAATGTGGAGGGCAGGGAGGGCGTTCCCAAGGCTATGATTCGAGCAGGTTATGCCAGCATAGCGGACACTGCCATTTTCCAGATGCAGGATATTCTGGAATTGGATAATTCCGCCAGGATGAACCTTCCCTCTTCGGTGGGAACGAACTGGCGGTGGAGGATGCTGCCCGGTCAATTTACGGAAAAACATAGGATGATGCTCAAGAATTTATGTGAATGGTATTCCCGATAGATTGTTGTTGCAAGCAGTACCGAATATACAGTGACTGCTCAAAATATGCGATGCGAAGAACGCTGATTTTGCGTTCTTCTTAGGTGCGATCGTAGTTATTCTTGGCGAGGTCATTGCGAGCCTAGTACAACGAAAACTAAGTTTCTTTACATTAAACTTAGTTTTCGTTGTACTAGAATGACTTCGCACCTATTTTATAAAAATTTAATATTTATTTTCAATATGACCATGTAATCAATGCGAAATTGTGGTAATATGAAAATATCGGTTTTTTATCATTAACGCATAAAAAGATGAAAAAAAGGAGCATACGAGGAGGATTGTTATGAAAAAGAAAACATCATTTGGTGCGGCGGTTAATTTTATGATTCTGTTGCTAGTGCTGCCAATGGTTATTATTGCGGTGGCTGGGTATTTTATTGCTACTAAAACGGTGGATTCAGGGAATACGCTCTATCAAGCATACGGCAAGGTTGAGGGGAATGTGGGCATGGGATTCGCCTATTTTCAGGAAGTTAAGTGCAACCTGCGAAACACGCTGTATCTGTATGCGGACGATGCGAAGAAACAGGCATCGTCCATGGAGGCAATACAGGTATCCAGAGACAACATGAATGAAAATTTTGATGCGGCAGAAAAGGCTTTCGTAGATCAGACTTGCAAAGATATTTTGGAGGATGCCAGGAAATATACAGAGGATTATCTGGCGGATTTGGATATCTGCATTTCATTTGTGAAGAAGGGGGACATAGACCAGGCCAGGGAGCATTTGCTGAATAATGGCGTGGCCTCTGCCAATAAGGCGGCGGAATACATAAATTCTCTGATAGATACGCTGGATGAAAAAGCGGAATCTCAGCAAAAAGGAATGGAAAGCCGGGCGCAGTTTAACCTTCTTTTAATTTTAGTTTTGTTCGTGCTGGGACTTTGTGATGCCGCATTTGCAATTAATTATATGAATAAAAAGGTGAAACACGTAATTGTAGATCTTGAGGCGGCATCTGTCAAGCTGAGCGAGGGAGATGTGGAAGTGGAACTTCCGAAAGACAGCGGGTTGCGGGAGATTAGCAATCTGATTGAGGCGTATCGTTCGCTGATTAATAATTTGAAGAGGCAGGCGGAGGCGCTGCATAAGATTGCCCACGGAGATTTGCGGGTGGACTTCCAGCCGGCTTCCAATGCAGATATGGTGGGAATTGCGCTGGAGAAGCTGATTAAGGATGACAATAGCGTGTTTGCCAGCATCCGCAATGCTACCAACCAGATTAGCATGGGTTCCAGCCAGATTGCGGCTGCCAGCCAGACTTTGGCTCAAGGTTCTACGGAACAGGCTAGTGCGATTCAGCAGATTGCCGCATCCGTCAAGGATATTGCCGGCAAGACGAAGGGCAATGCAGAGCAGGCGGACGAAGTCAATCGCATCGTGCTGGAGGCAAAGGATGACGTGAGTGCGGGAAATGTCCGGATGCAAGAGATGATGGTGGCAATGAATGAAATAAACGAGGCCTCTGAGAATATCCAGAAGATTATCCATGTGATTGACGACATTGCCTTTAACACCAATATCCTGGCACTCAATGCTTCCGTGGAGGCGGCCAGAGCCGGGGAGCAGGGCAAAGGGTTCGCCGTGGTGGCAGAGGAGGTCAGGAATCTTGCGGGACGTTCTGCGGAGGCTTCCAGCCAGACGGCTGATATGATAGAGGATTCCATTGAGAAAGTGAAGCGGGGCGGTCAGCTGGCGAAGCAGACGGCGGATGCGCTGGAACTGATTTCTCAGATGATCGAACAGATTACGGGGCTCAGCCAGGAGATTGCCCAGGCATCAAACGACCAGGCTTCAGCCACTGAGCAGATTGATCAGGCATTGGCGCAGGTATCACAGGTGGTACAGACAAACTCTGCCACCAGCCAGGAGTGCGCATCGGCCAGCGAGGAACTGTCAGGCCAGGCTGCCGGATTGAATGATGAATTGTCCAGATTCCAGCTGCAGGACGTGGTAGGGAATATGCCTTCCCGGACGCTGGGATATGAGGAACCTGCCATGCTGGAGAGCAATGGAGCGAAATATTAGTGCAAAATGTAGGATGAACGCATGAATGGTGAAACCCTTGACAATGGGTGGCGTTCATAGTAAGATAATAACTGTATTATTCACAGCCGATGAAAATTGCCACGCATGAAAGTGCGTTCTGGTTACAATGATGGGCGAAGCCGTGAATGGTAACAGATGATAGACAACACGTTGATGAGAAGAGTACGCAGTAACAGCAGCTTAGAGGTTGCTATCCGGATCTTAGCCAGCAATGGAGCGGAGAGCAGCACCGAGGGCGCAGTGGGCAGAATGCCGCAAACTGTAGCCTGGCCAGAGAGGGATGCCTTTCCTGATGTTAAGTGTACAGACTTGTTCGTGATTAGCAAAATTGCTGAATGGGTCGGTACAGTACAATAGGCATTGGGGGAGTGCTGGAAGCATCCGGCTGCCTATTGTGGAAAACCACCTCGGAGTGGCTTTAATACAGCCCGGCAGACACCGTTATCGTCGTATGAGAGCAAGTGATTACTTGCCACGATTCTGTCAATTCTCGAGAATGGTGGCATGGATTCTTGAATAAGGGTGGAACCGCGAATGTAAATCGTCCCTTCTGGTAACCATTGGATACCAGGAGGGATTTTTTGGTTTGCTGGAAAGTTCGCCGCAGCGAATTGCCACTGCGTTTGCGAAACTGCCATGTATGAAAGCGTGAAAGGTGCGAAGTTTTTCTAAGGCATGAAAAAACCATGCCAAAGAAAAACTAAAGTCGCACCTAAGAAGAACAGCGGAGCTGTTCTTCCTTTCATGAATTGTTTGTGCCAGTGAAGTTGGCATGTTTGAAAGTGTGAAAATAGTGAGCAAAAGTTTTCTTTGCAGAAATGGAGGAGATAAAACATGAAAGTGACATTGAAGGATGGCTCGTGGAAGGAATACGGCGAGCCTATGGCCGTGATTGATATTGCGAGAGATATCAGCGAGGGGCTTGCCAGGGTTGCCTGCGTGGCGGAGGTGGACGGAGAGGTTGTAGACCTTCGCACGGTGGTTGAGAGGGATTGCAGCCTGAATATCCTGACTTTTGATTCCGAGGCAGGGAAAAAGGCATATCGGCATACCTGCGCCCATGTGCTGGCTCAGGCGGTGCAGAATCTGTATCCGGAGGCTAAGCTGACCATCGGGCCGGCCATTGACAATGGCTACTATTATGATTTTGACATGGAGAGCCTGGACAGGGAGGCTCTGGATGCCATTGAGAAGGAAATGAAGGCCATCATTAAGAAGGGGGATTCTCTGGAGCGGTTTACGCTGACCAAGGAGGAGGCTGTCAAATTGATGACGGAAAGGCAGGAACCCTATAAGGTGGAGATGATCCAGGAGCATCCGGAGACGGACACCTTTACCTTCTACCAGCAGGGAGATTTCATTGAGTTTTGTGCCGGACCTCATCTGATGTCCACGAAGCCGATTAAGGCCTTTAAATTGACATCCTCTTCCGGTGCTTACTGGCGTGGAGATGAGAAGAACAAGATGCTCACCCGCATCTATGGGACGGCTTTCAATAAAAAGGCGGACTTGGAGGAGTATCTGAATTATCTGGAGGAGATCAAGAAGCGGGATCACAACAAGTTGGGGCGGGAGATGGAGTTATTCACCACGGTGGATGTGATTGGCCAGGGATTGCCTCTGCTGATGCCCAAGGGGGCGAAGATGATTCAGAAGATGCAGCGCTGGATCGAGGATTTGGAGGACAATGAATGGGGCTATGTGCGCACCAAGACCCCCCTCATGGCCAAGAGCGACCTGTATAAGATGTCGGGGCATTGGGATCACTATACAGATGGCATGTTTGTGCTGGGAGATGAGAAAAAGGATAAGGAAGTGCTGGCACTCCGTCCCATGACCTGCCCATTCCAGTACTATGTGTACAAGGCAGCCCAGCATTCCTATAGGGATCTTCCTCTCCGATACGGCGAGACGTCTACGCTGTTCCGCAATGAGGATTCCGGCGAGATGCACGGACTTACGCGAGTGCGCCAGTTTACCATATCCGAGGGACATCTGATCGTGCGTCCTGACCAGATGGTGGAGGAGTTTAAGGGCTGTCTGGCTCTGGCGAAGCACTGTCTGCAAACCTTGGGAGTGGAGGAGGATGTGACGTACCACCTATCCAAATGGGATCCGGATGACCAAGAGAAATATATCGGCGAGCCGGAAGTCTGGGAGGAGACCCAGCAGCACATGCGGGAAATTATGGATGAACTTAAGATTCCCTATGTGGAGGATGTGGGAGAGGCGGCATTCTATGGTCCGAAGATTGACATCAATGCGAAGAATGTGTATGGGAAGGAAGATACCATGATTACCATCCAGTGGGATGCCCTGCTGGCCGAGCAGTTCGATATGTATTATATTGACCAGAATGGAGATAAGCAGCGTCCCTGCATTATTCATAGAACATCTATGGGATGCTATGAGCGCACCTTGGCATGGCTGATTGAGAAATACGCAGGGAAGTTCCCTACATGGCTGTGTCCGGAACAAGTGCGGGTGCTGCCCATTTCTGAAAAGTATTCGGATTATGGAAAACAGGTGCTGGCCGAACTGAGAAGAAATGGCATTGATGCGGAGATTGACAACCGCTCTGAGAAGATTGGCTACAAGATCAGGGAGGCAAGGATTGCGAAAGTGCCTTACATGCTGGTTGTGGGCGGTAAGGAGGAGGAAGAGAGGAAGGTTTCTGTCCGCAGCCGTTTTGCCGGAGATGAGGGGCAGAAGGAGTTGGCAGACTTCATTGGCGAGATTTGCGAGGAAATCCGCACCAAGAGGATTCGCCCCATAGAGGTGGAGGAGCAGAAGAAATAGAGTTTTTAAGTCATGAGTTGTGACAGTGCGTTAGTCAAAAAAAGGAGGTAGTGATATGGGATTAGGTGCAGGAGTGATTGCAGGAGTGATCGCAGTGGTTGTGGTGGCAGTTGTAGTGGTTGTGGCGGCTACGTCAGCCATCGTGGCAGCGGTGAAGAACACATTGGATGACGAAAGTGTGTAAGGCGAAAAGATTTTCTAAGCTGGCCTAAATCAGCCGGCAAGAAAATCTAAAGTTTCGCTTGGGAAGAACAGCGGAACTGTTCTTCCTCTCATGGATTGTTTGTGCCGCAAAGCGAAGTTGGGCTTCGTGGCTGGTATAATTGGAAGTGTGCAAGGCGAAAAGATTTTCTAAGCCGGCCTAAATCAGCCGACAAGAAAATCTAAGGTTTCGCCTAGAATGAGGTTTTGGTATGGTACAGGTAAAAGGAGTGAAGATTGGCATCGGCATGCCTAAGATTTGCGTGCCAATCACCGGGAGCAGCCAGGATGAAATTTTGACCCAGGCGCAGGATATTCCCAAGGAATACGTGGATTTGGCGGAGTGGCGCAGCGATTTTTACGAACAGGGAGATGACAGGGACAAGGTGGTGGAGACTGCCGGATTATTGCAGTGCATTCTGGGGGAACTTCCATTGCTTTTTACCTGCCGTACTGACAGGGAGGGGGGGAAGCAGAGCATCTCCCTCTCCGAATATGGCAGCCTGCTCCGTGCGGTAGCGGACAGCGGATATGTGGACTTGGTAGATGTGGAGGTTTTCCGGGGATATGATACCAGGGTTTCTTCCAAGAGGGAGTGGCGTGTGACGGATGCCTGCAACGAGAAGGTGAGGAATCTGGTGGAATATCTGTCAAAGCGGGTGGCAGTGATTGGCTCCTACCATGATTTTGAGAGGACGCCTTCCAGAGAAGAAATCCTGCGGAGATTGCTATTCATGGACCGGATGGGGGTGGATATCCCCAAGATGGCCGTGATGCCCCAGGAGAGGGAGGATGTGATTTGCCTGATGGAGGCCACATCCCTGGCAGATCGCCTGATTGTAGAGAAGCCGATCATTACCATGGCTATGGGAAGGCTGGGGGAAGTTACCAGACTGTCCGGGGAGAATTTTGGCTCGTCGGTGAGTTTCGGATGTATGGAGCAGAGCAGTGCGCCGGGACAGATTCCCGTGGAACAGCTGCGCTATATTTTAAAGGTGCTTCACGGAGGAGATGCGGAATGAGATTGAGAGAACATATTTTTATGATTGGCTTCATGGGGGTGGGAAAGACCAGCACCTCCAGGCGATTGAGCCAGAAACTCCATGTGCGGGAAGTGGATACGGATGCCATGATCGTGCAGCGGGAGGGCAGAAGCATCCCGGAGATCTTTGAGCAGTCCGGGGAGGCTTATTTCAGGCAGGTGGAGACGGAGATGCTGGATGTGCTGGCAGATCAGGAACCCTGCATCATATCCTGTGGCGGCGGAATGGCCATGCGGGAGGAAAATGTGGCGAAGATGAGGGAGATTGGCAAGGTGGTTTTCCTCACTGCCACCCCGGAGACCATCTATGATCGGGTGAAGGATAGCACCCACCGTCCCCTCTTGAATGGAAATATGAATGTGCCATATATCAGGGAATTGATGGAGGCCAGGGAGCCAAAATATCGGGCGGCGGCAGACGTGGTGGTTGCCACGGATGGGCAGAATCCAGGCCAGGTGGCGGACCGAATCGTGGAAGTGTTGGAATAAGGCTTGAAATGTATGGAAAAATAAGGTAGACTAAATATAAGTGCGTGCATGGCAATTTGCTTTTTTGCCATGGTCGTGAATAGTTTGTGAATTGCAACTGTGAATTAGGAATTGTTCGGGAGTTATTTTGACAAGTTATTGTCTGAATGATGCATGAACGGTTCCTTGCATGAAGGAGGATTATAAACATGGTTTCAGCAGGTGATTTTAGAAATGGTTTGACGATTGAATTTGAAGGCAATGTATATCAGGTGATTGAGTTTCAGCATGTAAAGCCTGGCAAGGGTGCCGCTTTCGTTAGGACAAAGTTAAAGAATATCAAGAGCGGGGGCGTGGTGGAGAAGACTTTCCGCCCTACGGAAAAATGTCCCCAGGCTCATATCGAGCGTCAGGAGATGCAGTATCTCTACAGTGATGACATGTATCATTTCATGAATACGGAGACCTATGACCAAATTGACATGACGGCAGACCAGGTGGGAGATTCCCTGAAGTTCGTCAAGGAAAATGAGATGGTGAAGATGCTCTCCCACAATGGCGAAGTGTTTGCCATCGAGCCGCCGCTTTTTGTGGAACTGGAGGTTACGGAGACGGAGCCGGGCTTTAAGGGAGATACGGCCCAGGGAGCCAATAAGCCCGCTACCGTGGAGACTGGCGCTCAGGTAAATGTACCTCTCTTCGTGGAGACTGGTGACGTGATTCAGATTGATACCCGCACAGGGGAGTATTTGAAGAGAGTATAGAGTTCAGAGATTTCAGTCTGTCGTTACTATTCACAGTCAAATTGAAGATGGATAATATCTTGTTATCTGCCCAACATGTGAACTTTTGCAGACTGCACAGCATAGGTTATTGAAGTTTTTTGCTCCAAAGTTTTGAGTGGCATCCGAAAAAGAAATCATGGACCCGCCGTTAGACAACGTAGGATTTCGAGAGGAACTTTGCCTTGCAAGGTTTCGATGAATATGTGCCTCGCAGCATTGTCTGAGCATCATGCACCGTTTCAGTGTTTTCCTAAGAGGCACGCTTTCGCTACCGCTCATAACGCCACGATACATAACGAGACAAAAAACGTCTCGCAAGTATCGGCGATTCGCAAGTGCCTCTGACGGAAAACACA
>CATKZA010000028.1 GCA_949841235.1 uncultured Clostridiaceae bacterium | reverse complement strand
GGGAAATGGTAAGATCCTCCCACAGGGTGTCGGGGCGACCCTCTTTCTGGCGGTATAATTTCATGAAGCGGTCAACATTGATCAGTTCCATCACCGTGGGGTTCTCATACTGTTTCAGATCGGCTTTTTTGGAAAAATGGCTGGTGCCGATACGCATGGGGATGATCCGCTCCCGATTGTCCTGATACACTACCACCGTGCTTTTGGTTCCGAAGTCGATCCCGATGATGCCGTCATAGTTCACGTCAGCTTCCGGATTCCTAGCGATGAGGGGCGTGTCCAGCTTGGCGGTGTATTTCACATGGGAATGCTCGTCCTGCCACAGTCCCCAGTGGCCCCGGTTGGGGTCAATCAAAATATTCTCATCGTACCTGTCAAAATCAGCCCGTCTCTGGTCGGATCCTAGCAAGTGATCCTTCACGATCTGCAGGGAGGCCGGGGACAGGTTGTCCAAGGTAATCGTTTTTTCATTGACATTATACAGGAAGGAGGCATCCTCCTCGTCAAAGAGGAAGTTGGCCTTTCCGTCCAGTACGCTCTGTAGGATAATATCGTCCTGTATTCTAACTACATCTTTTTCCCACAGGAAGCAGTCAGGCGTAATCTGATACAGAGAGATTACATGTTGGTAGGCTGCGGCCAGATCCTCCGGCAAATCATCAGGAATCAATTCGTGTTCCAGCCAGAAATGCAGCGTCATGGCCGGGGGGATGGAGGAGCTATCCATGCCATTTAGGCGGTACATGGGAATATGGTATGCCTCGATTTTGGAAAATCCGTTCCACCTTTTGGAGTGGATGCCGTCCGCATGGAACGCCTTGTGGAAGTCCATCACGGTGAAATAGCCGTCGAAGAGGTACTCAGGGCAATGCTGGTATATTTTGTCAAACTTTCCCGCAAAAGCGGTTTTAAATTCGTTGGGGGTCATCAGCGTGCCGGTATATCGGTCGAATTCATTGTGGAAAGTGATGGGGTCATAGGGGCGGTTCAGCGGGCAGTGTCCCAGGTCGAACTCGCCTAAGTCGGGGAAGAGCGCCGCCACAGCATTGTTATACAAGAGATGGCGGTTGCCCATATAAAACCAATTGGACTGCCTGTTATGCTTTCGGATATATGCCAGCACGCCGTCAAAAAATGACGTGAGCAGAGCGGTCTGCTTCTTGATCAGGGTGGGGATATGCTCCTCCACCACCTCTGTAAAGAGATCCTCTCCGATAGCAATCTTATCCACTTGTTTCGTTGTGATGTTCATAGGTACCTCCTAATATTCCGTATCAAATTTTTTAATGTATAGGAAATTGCTCAAAATCTGCAAAGCGAAGAACGCTGGTCTTGCGTTCTTCTTAGGTGCGATCGTAGTTATTCTTGGCGAGGTTATTGCGAGCCTAGAATGACTTCGCACCTTTTTTACTGTATAGGAAAATGCTCGCAAAGTAGCGGTGCGCCAACCAAGAATTGCGAAGCAATTCTTGCAGCGCAAAACGCTGGTTTTGCGCTTTTTTATTCAAGGATTTCGACGACCGCTTTTTTTATGACTTCTCCGGTAAAGGCGTTCACAAGGCCCGGCAGCAGTACTTTTGAAATCTTCCCGGCGGGCTTGCTGTCCTGGGTTCGGATGTGGAGGTCAAAGTCAAAAGAATCCCCCTCTGATAAGGTGAGAAAATCAATAACAGGGGAGTCGTTGGTGCCGTTATACAGCCGGACGAAGTAAGAGATGATCTGCTCCAGAATGGGCAAGTCATTCTTATTGCCCTTCAGGGCTTCGTTTCTGGAAAACTCCCACAGGGCATCGATATTCCCGGGCTGTACGCCGCATGCGAGGAACTCCTCGAAGGACATTCCCTTGACAATTCCCTTCAAAGCTTCCTTGCTGCTCTCCGACAGGCTCTGATAGAGATACAATGTGTGCGTCTGCCGCTGGAAGATTCCCTTGAATTGAAAGTATTTCGTTTTGTATTCATCCCGATTTTTCTCGGTCTGAATCAACCGTTCCGTCAAATCATGGATTTGAGTCTGCAAATCCCTAGTATCCATATGTACCCCCATACAATCATTGCTTCATAAAAAAATATCAAGTTAAATCTTATTATATCATATCTAATGAGTAAAGAGAAGAGGCTATTTGGTCGAAATAAATAAAGATGAATTTATCTTTGCCTCTTTTTCAATCTCCCTTTTGAATTCCAAAATAAATTTGCTATTGGCATCCTGAATCTTATATATCTTTTGGGTTTTCATTAATCTTTCGCTCATTCCGGCTTCTTTCATATACATAATCCGCAGTCTGTTAAAGCCCCTGACTACCTCCCGATATTTCTCTTCCAGCCCTCCCATCGTTCCTAATTTCTGAAGACATCGATAGACATTTTTCTTATGCTCATATAATAGGTGAAAGGTTCGATAATCCACGGTTTGCCGATCTGCCTTCCCCTCCAGTTCTTCCAAAATCCATGCGTATGCATCGGACCCATAGATCTGAATGCCATCCGTTGAAACCCGCCGTTCTTTTGGATGCATAAAGTCCTTCATCTTTGAGAGCAAATAGGCTTCTGTCAATTCAAATGTCTCATCGCAGGAAATGTCAATCAGCGTGACCGGATAGAATCCATCCATTGACAAATACGCTGCTCCGCTAAAATAAAAAAATCTCCCCTTTTCAAAGGAAAGAACCATCTCGTCGTATGTAATAGAAAAGGCTTCGATCTGCTCCCTCCTGCCAAATCCAAAGGCGTAAAATATCCGTTCTTCGTCATCATATCCATAGATCAAGTTTTCCTTCACCAAATGCTGATTATGATAGGATACCTTTCTGGAAATGTAAAACTCATCCAAATGCATCATGACATACGTCCCTCTCCCTGTGGTTTCCTTTATCAGATTGCATATGCCATTTACCGGAATATCCTCATAAACAATCCCCTTGATGTCCAGCAAAGAAGCCAGATCTTCCTCAAAATCATAAAAATGCCAGTAATCGGCATGATAATTCACCCTAATATCAAGAAAATAGCGGTCTATCACAGAAGAACTCCGAACATCAGCCTGCAATATTGCTAATTTCAGGCTCAAAAACAAATAAGTATCAGCGATAACATCCGTCTCAATCGGCAGCACTGCCTTGCCATGCTCTGAGGGAGCATACTGTTTTAGCGGGAATTTATCATCCATATACTCCGACAGCATGCCTTTTACAATGATATTTGCCTCATACTCTGATATGCGACCGGAATCATCACATAGTTCAACCACTCCCCGAGCGGGGAAATCCAGATATCTGTACCTTCTTTTCGCATATTTGCAAAAGGATTTCCAGGGAAGCCCCTCCCAAGACAATCCATCTAAAATGATTTGGTATCTCATCAGTCCATCCTTTCTCTGATTCTAGTACAACGCAAACGCCCTGCACAATCATGCGGGGCGTTTGCGTTATGAATGATCCATTCGTTTTATTTGGTCTTGCCAGACGATCGTTTCAGCAGTTCCCGTCCTAAACTCACATTGCCCACCAATTCCAGAGGACATATGGCAGTTCCACGATCCTCCATGCCGGACTTGGTCTTCACAACCTTTTTCCCTGGGTTTTCGTCATTGATTTGATACCAGTCCTGCAAAAGCACATACTTTCCATTCTCCTCTTTCCACATCTGCCCCTCCGGCCCGAAAGCAATATTCATAATGCCCTCATTGGAAGCGGAATAGGTAAGCAATTCCAGTGCAAGCTTCGGATGGGGGGCATTCGCAGGAACTACCACGCAATACCCCTCTATTCCGGTATCGTCAAAAGAAGACAGCCATGTGGGAATGCCGAAAACTCCCTTTTTCCCAGTATTCTTATAGGTATCGGCTTTGATCTTCTTGATCGCCTTCCGATATCTTCGATAAACTTTCGGATGCTTTTTGATTTCATCCTCTAAATTCCGCAATTTCCCTCCTTTGACCGCATCATAAAAATTGGTGTATGATTGCAGCCAGCATAATTCTATGTCTTCCTCGCTTTCATCGAAACCACTGCGGAAGGTATCCGCCTGCCAAACCTCTATTCCAAACTTTTCTTTCAAATGCTCTTCTATAAACCACCCCTTCATAGGGCTATTCGGACTCCAGCCTGCAGAAAGTTTTACATAAAACCGTATTGGTTTCTCCGATGCATCGGATTCAGCAACTGTGGCTTGCCCTTTTGGTGCATCGCTTTCTTTCACTGTAGCCTTGTTCTTGCCAGACGATCGTTTCAGCAGTTCCCGTCCTAAACCCACATTGCCCACCAATTCCAGAGGACATATGGCAGATCCAAAATCCACCATCCCGGACTTGGTCTTCACAAACTTTTTCCCTGGATTTTCATCATTGATTTGATACCCGTCCTGCAAAAGTACATACTTCCCATTCTCTTTTTTCCACATCTGCCCTTCCGGCCCGAAAGCAATATTCATAATGCCCTCATCAGAAGCAGAATAGGTAAGCAATTCCAGCGCAAGCTCCGGATGGGGGGCATTCGCAGGAACTACCACGCAAACCCCCTCTATCCCGGTATCGTCAAAAGAAGACAGCCATGAGGGAATGCCGAAAACTCCCTTTTTCCCGGTATTCTTATAGGTATCGGCTTTAATCTTTTTGATTGCCTTCCGATATCTTCGATAAACTTCCGGATGCTCTTTGATTTCATCCTCCAAGTTCCTTAATTTACCTTCCTTGACCGCATCATAAAAATTGGTGTATGATTGCAGCCAGCATAATTCTATGCCCTCCTCGGTTCCATCGAAACCACCGCGGGAGGCATCCGCCTGCCAAACCTCTATTCCAAACTTTTCTTTCAAATGCTCTTCTATAAACCACCCTTCCATAGGACTATAGTGAGACCAAGACACAGAAAGGTTAACATTGAACCGTATCGGTTTCTCCGATGCATCGGATTCAGTAGCTGTGGCTTGCCCTTTTGGTGCATCGCTTTCTTTCACTGTAGCCTTGTTCCTTTTGCCGCCATCATGATTTAAATATATCATGCCCAGCAATAGGCTTGCCGCCAAAAGCATCAAAAGCCCCCCGGCTAAGATAGCATATCTTTTCTTCATAAATCCCAACTCCTTTTTGCCATAATAATCCTCATTTCTGCATAGCGAACAAAGTTCACTTTTGCTTTATCAAAATCAGCACACATAGTTGCGTTCATAAATTGCATATGAAGAGATAATTGTGCCAAAATCTGCCTTTAAATCACATTCGTAAATTGGATCTCCGAGATTCTTTGTTCTAATGCGCTGATTTTTACAATCTATCACAATGGCAGAATGCTGACGCGAGGTGTTTACTATCTTCTGATAATTTTTCGTAGGCCTTCCGTCCGAATTATTCACTTTTTTATAACTGCCATCTGTCAAAAAGGCTCCTGGATGCTGCAGCCATATTTTATGATTGCCAGGCCAGGTATACGCATGACAATTACTTCCAGACCATCCTGGCATAACCACGGTAACATCCTTTCTTTTTTTAAAAATGCTGCTATAAATCCATATCTTTCAAAAAACTTTGTATAAAATTGTCCAATGCCAATAACTCTACTGATTTCCATATAACCAAATCATAACGCTTATGATAGAAAATGTCAATGAAATAGACTCAAACTTCCCATATCGAAAAGGAACGTAAATGCCTGAAAAATCGAGAAAAAACCGGCATCTATTTGATACATTGACAACAAAACAGCGTCTAAATCTAGTATTGAATAATGACAAACAACCAGATCGAGAAAGAGTTGCGATCCATATGATAGCAGATACAAATCTAATTTAATGAGTAAAGAGAAGAGGCTATTTGGTCGAAATAAATAAAGAGTTATAGGTTGCTGGAACGGCGAAGCCGTGAACAGTGACAGTTTATAGTTGCTTTTACTATTATTAATTGTACGTGCGGGAGGATAGTGTGAAAAATAAATTTTTCACACGCAAGATTTGTGCTTGCGCACAAACTTGCAGGCTAAGTAAGAATGGGGGATTTTATGGACGTTAGAAGTGTGACCATTTATGGCAATCGTGCAAACAACCAGAAGGAGCATGCCCTGGCGAACTCCTTTCTGAATATTGGAAAAAAAGGGCAGACCGTGGAGGGGATGATCGGGGCTGTCTCCGGGCAGATTACGCTGAATTTTAATGGAATCAGCGTATCGGTGGCGAAGAATGCGGTGAAGAACCCGGTGGAGGGCGATGTCAGGAGTTTCCGCATCATGGATATCTCCAAGGACAGCATCGTGCTGAAGGAAGTGGACAGGGGACCGGAGACGGGGGATGCCGGGGACAGGATGAGCGCCGGTGCAGTTCCCAATGGATACGGCTTTGCCGATTATCTGGAGAAGAGTGCAAAGGAAGCGGCGGGAACTCTGGACGAGGGGGAGCAGTTTGCCGTGCTGAGCGGCGAGGATTATCAGGAGATTGAAGAGGAAGAAGGCTCTCTGGAGAAGATGACCAAAGAGGTGGTGGAGAGTGCCATCGAGAAGGGGAAGGCCAGGAGGAACTGGCAGCAGCAGAAGATGGAGGAGAATCAGGAGTTTCGGAAGAAGCTCCAGGAGGATTTGGAGAGGATGCAGCTGGCTGGATTTCTGGATCAGAAGAGCGAGGGGCAGATTCGCCAGGCCATGGAGGATGCGGGCATTCCCGCCACAGAGGAGAATTTGTCCCAGGTGATTTCCGCCCTGTCCATGAGCCATTCCGCTCTGGAGATGACAGATCAGTCCAAAGCCTATATCGTGGGGCAGAATCTATCCCCCACCATCGATCATCTGTATCAGGGGAAATTTTCTGTGTTTGGCTCGGGAAGCAGTTCCGATGCGGGGCAGGATTACAGGGCCTATCAAAAGCAGATTGAGCAGATACTGCAAAACTGCGGCTATGATACCCCGGAGGGAAGGGAGAATGCCCGGTGGCTCTTTGACAGGGAGCTTCCCATCAACCAGGTCACCCTGTCCAAACTGGAGACGTTAGAGCAGGTTCCGAAGAATATGACGGGGGATAAGGTGCTGGAACAGATTCTCTTCGCCATGTCTGCGGGTCTGTCTGCCAAGGAGGCGGTGCTGGACGACAGCCAGTTCGTGGTGGCCAGGGATGCGGTGAAGGATTTCCAGCAGATTGACGATAGCACGATTATTCATGTGGTGGATTATCTGAAAGAACATCCCCAGATGATTCCTGTAGGGGCGGAGGCTCAGGAGGGGGCAGCGGGACAGGAGGACGAAACTCAGGATAAGCGGGGTTTTGTGAATCTGGAACTGATTCGGGAGATCCAGGATAAGATCCGGGTATCCGGCGGCGGACAGGGAGATCCGGTGCCTACGATTTACAGGAAGGATATGTCCGAGGATGAGATTGCCCAGGTGACATTGAAGAGGCAGGTGGAGGAGATTCGCCAGAAGATGACATTGCAGTCGGCGGTTCGCATGGCTCAGAAGGGCATCCGGGTGGAGACGGCTTCCCTGAATCAGATTATTTCGGAACTGCGCCGGCAGGAGCAGAATTATTACAGCGGGCAGATTGGCACCCGGGTGGAGGATATTGCCCCGGAGCAGATTGACTTGCTGCAAGAAACCTTATCCAAGGCCAAAGATATTGCGGATGCCCATGCGGCCATTCTGGGTACCAGAGTAAGGCAGCAGGAACTCCTCACGGTGAACGAGTTGCACAAGGCCGTGAGCAGCCAGGTGGCAAATAGGCAGGAATGGAATGGCGTGTATGAGACGGTAAGCACCCAGGTGAGGACGGATTTGGGTGATTCCATCGAGAAAGCCTTCCAGGGCGTGCCGGAGATGCTTTCGGACATGGGGCTTGAGGATACCCAGGCCAATGAGAGGGCAGTGCGCATCTTGGGATACAACAGCATGGAGATTACCGAGGAGAATATCAATCAGGTCAAGGTGTTTGACAGCAAGGTGAATCAGGTCATTGAGAATATGAAGCCCGCTACGGTACTGGAACTGATCCGCCGGGGAGAAAATCCGCTGGATATGCCAATTGACGAACTGAATGAAAAATTAAAGCAGATCAATGAAGAGAAGGGCATTGACGATCAGGAGAAATACAGCCGGTTCCTGTGGCAGCTAGAGAAGTCCAATCAGATTACGGAGAACGAGAGGGCGGGATATATCGGCGTGTACCGTCTGCTGCATCAGATTGAGCAGTCTGACGGGGCGGTAATTGGCGCTCTGATGGGGGCGAAGCAGGAACTGACGCTGGGGAATCTGCTGACCCAGGCCAGAATCCGCAAGGGGAATGGCATTGATTCCACTGTGGATGACAGCGCAGGCGTGCGGGAGATTTCCAGAACGAAGGAGACCATCACGGAGCAGATTCAGCGAGGATTTTCCGGTCAGAGTGACGGACAGGAGATACAGGGACAGGTCAGCCAGGCACGGTATTACCAGAATCTTGTGGAAGAGAGCTTGCAGGCGCTCACTCCGGAGAAATTAACCGATATCACTGACGGGGATATGGAGAAATTGCTGGACGTGTCCGTGGAGAAGTTTTTCGAACAGTTGAAGAATGCGCCGGGGAATAAGGAAGTCAAGCGGGAATACTACGAGATGCTGGCGGCGGAAGTGAGGGAGCAGATGCAGTCCTCCGTGGAGGCTCAGGAGTATCTTGGAAAATTGGGGATACCGGACACCATGGGGAATATCATGGCCATGCAGACTGTGCTGGAGGGACAGCAGAATGTCTATGGAGAGACATACAAGAGGAGAAATGTGCTGCCTCAGGAGGAGCGTCAGGAGTTGGAAGATGTGGTGGATTCCATAGAAGATGCCCTGGGGGAGGAGGCTGTCCTTCAGGAGAAGTGCGAGCGGTCAGAAAAAATTATGCAGGACATTCTCACGAAATCCTATGAACAAGCCGATATATCTTTTGAGGATTTGCAGACATTGCGGCAGCTGGGGCGGGGAATCCGCTTGCAGGGGGCGATGAGGCAGTCCCGCAGTTATGATATTCCCATCCGTACAGGGGATACCATCACTTCATTGAATCTAACGATTATCCATGGGGCAGATGAGTCAGGGAGGATTCAGGTTTCTATGGAAGACGGGAATTATGGCAATATTTCTCTGGACTTCAAGTTGTCTGACGGCAAGGTGAAGGGCTTTGTGCTCTGTGACGAGCGCAGTGGCTACGAGGCGTTGAAAGCCGGGGAGGATGCACTGAGGGAGAATATGGAGAATGCCGGATTCCAGGTCAGGAACATTTCTTTTGGAATGGATTTCAAGTCGAGAAATGAGTTGCTGAACAGTCAGATAGAGACACAGGAGGCAGACACGGCACATCTGTACCAGATTTCTAAAATGCTGGTGCGCTATGTGAGGTCGGTTGTTACTATTCATTAGAGTCTATCCCGTGATGGATTGAATGACCGTGAATGGTGGCAGTCAGTAATTTAGAATGGAGGAATTTCATGAAACTTAATAACAACTATTCAGCCCATCTGGCGAACTTAAGCCTGAAGAGGGCGGACAAAAGGATGACAACCTCCTTGGAGCGCCTGAGTTCCGGGTATAAGATCAATAAGGCGGCGGATGATGCCGCAGGGCTGGCAGTTTCCAATAAGATGCGCATGCAGATTCAGGCTTTGGAGCAGGCGAACAGGAATGCGGATGATGGTTCTTCCATTATCCAGACGGCAGAGGGGGCTTTGACTGAGATTGAATCCCTATTGCAGCGATCCAGGGAATTGAGCGTGCAGGCGGCAAATGACACCAACACCGTGGATGACCGCTATGCGATACAGAAGGAGATCAACGAATTGCTGGACGAGGTGGATCGAATTGCCGGCACCACGGATTTCAATGGAACCAAGCTGCTAGACGGTTCTTGCAGCCGGGTGGTGACCTTTGACGAGATTGGCATAGATTCCCTGGGGGTTTCTTCCGGGGTATTGGCGGGCGCATACCAGTTGACGGTGGATGCGCTGCCGGAGGCGGCACAGGGAAATCTCACATATTCCATTCCCGGGACAGGGACTAGCAGCATTAAAATCAATGACACCAGCATTGCCATCACTCCCAGTGATACGTTGGACACGGTCTATGACAAGATTTTGGGC
>CATKZA010000027.1 GCA_949841235.1 uncultured Clostridiaceae bacterium | reverse complement strand
ATGGGTACAGCAGCCCCGGCACCTTATCACTCCGACTGCACGTCCTCCATCGCCTGAAATATATCCTCCGGGCAAAAGCCTTTGCGGTATAATTTGGCCGCTATTTTCTGCCTCTCCATATAGGAAAGTTCCCCGCCATCTTTGCACAGTTTCCCCAATTCTCTGGCAAGGGCCGGGGAATCATCATATCCAATCTCTTCCAGAGCAACCTCGATATATTCTTCCGGCACATGCCTCTTTTTCAAATCCAGGCGAATCCGAGACACGCTCCTGGCTTCCCGATAGATTTCCGCAAACCGCTTAGCGTAGCGCAAATCATCTATATAATGAAAACTCTCCACATAGGCTATAGCATCCTCGATAACATCCTCCGAAAACCCCGCCCTCTCCAGCCTGTCCTGTAACTCCCACTTGGTTCTGTCTTTGTGGTTCAGCAGGGACATGGCCTTCTTCCTGCCCCGCAATAATTCCTCTTCCATACATCTCCTCCATATAAAAAAGGTGTGAAGTCTTTCTAGGCTCGCAAATGCCTCGCCAAGAAAGGCTACCGTCACACCTAAGAAGAACGCAAAATCAGCGTTCTTCACATTGCAAATTTCGAGCAGTTTCCTATGCAAACTATTCTTTCTCTTCCTCGGGAACCGCTTCGCTCTCCGGCTCTACAGATGCCGCCTCTTCCTCCCGGGCATCCGTATCGAATAATTTCTCCCGGACCTTCCTCTCCACTTCCGCAAGAATATCGGGGTGTTCCGTCAGATAAACCTTGGCATTCTCCCGCCCCTGGCCGATCTTGTCTCCCTCGTAGGCATACCATGCACCGCTCTTTATGATAATCTTCTCATCGGCGGCGATATCCAGCAGTTCTCCCACTCTGGATATCCCTTCGCCATACACAATATCCACCTCCGCCGTGCGGAAGGGAGGCGCAACTTTATTCTTCACCACCTTGATCTTCGTGCGGTTTCCAATCACTTCCCCGTCCTTTTTAATCTGCTCTCCCCGGCGAACCTCCAGACGAACGGAAGAATAGTATTTCAATGCCCTTCCGCCAGTGGTAGTCTCCGGGTTGCCAAACATCACGCCCACTTTCTCCCGAAGCTGGTTGATAAAGATCACGCTGCAGCTGGTCTTGCCGATAATTCCCGTAAGTTTCCTCAACGCCTGGGACATGAGCCGGGCTTGCAGACCCACATGACTGTCTCCCATCTCCCCCTCGATTTCCGCCTTTGGCACCAAGGCCGCCACAGAATCCACAATCACAATATCAATAGCGGTGGAGCGCACCATGGTCTCCGCAATCTCCAAAGCCTGCTCCCCCGTATCCGGCTGGGAAATGTAGAGATTGTCAATATCCACGCCAATCTTCTTCGCATACACGGGATCCAGGGCATGTTCCGCATCAATAAATCCTGCAATGCCGCCGCTTTTCTGCACTTCGGCTACCATGTGCAGGGCGACGGTGGTTTTTCCGCCAGACTCCGGCCCATAGATTTCAATCACCCTCCCCTTGGGAATGCCTCCCACGCCCAGAGCCAAATCCAATCCTATGGATCCAGAGGGAACGGTCTCTACCTGCATCTTTGCATTGTCCCCCAGCTTCATGATGGACCCCTTGCCATACTGCTTCTCAATCTGCGCCATGGCGGCATCCAATGCCTTCTTCTTATTTTCATCTAACTTCATTTCTTTTGCCATATCGTTCTTCCTTTCCTAACCCGTCCCGCGCCTCTCCCTTGCTCCGAACAGGTGTTCTACTCCACTATCATAGCCCATTTTTTTCCATCTGTCAACTTATTTTCTCAAACAATATAACACAATCTATAACATATGTCAATCCAGACATTTTATAGGTGTCGCTGTACTAGCACGGACAGAAACGGAGTGTAGACACGAGCGGGAGGGATAACAGCATATCATTTCATATTCCTCTCCCGATACTTCTGGGTATAGCGCACCACATACTCCTTGGAAATCAGACGATATTTATTCAAATCATAGATAGTATTCACGAATTCTTTTCCTGACATGGGCGCATCCAGCATGGCATCCAGCGTTTCCTCAATCTTCTTCTTATATTCCTCCAGCGTGATGACCAGATTCTTGCACAGAATGCTCTCCCGGTACAATTCCTTAAAATACTCATTGAATCGCCGAGAAGCAATCACCTGGTCGTCCACCAAAAACGCCACCCCCGGCAGAAGCACCCGCCGCAAGTTTCCCACGGAGGAATTGGTGAGGTAAATGCCCGGCTCGATGCGAAATGTATTTTTCTTTACATCCAAACTGCCATCCTTCGCCCCCTGGTGATATTCCGGCAGAAGGGGCTGGAACATCTTTCCTATGTAGGAAGAATACTTAAAGGGCATGTAATCCTTTTCCGGGTTGGCCGGCACGTCCTTCACCAGCAAAATCCCCTTGATGTCCTCCAAAGGCACCTCGAACTCCTCCGCCTTGCTGGTAAGGGTCAGGAAATGCAGCATGGTATCCGTCCGCCACATAAAGGCAGGAGCCTGCTCAATCTTTTTTGCGGGAAAACTGTCAATCATCACTTTCACATGAATTTGATTGACTTTATGCTCTTTCATAGTCTTTTTTAAATTCTTGGCATTCATGGAGGACAGGTACTGCGCCTTCTCCCGCTCCCTTTTCTTTCGGCCGCCCTCCTCGCTGCCTGCCCCTTCCTTTTCCGAAGAGCTTTTGCCCGATTTCGCTCCTCTCTCTTCCGAGGATGCTCCCGAGTTTTTTTTCTTCTTCTTTTTCTTCTCCCTCGACAAGTCATTGAGGGAGACAGACTGGGACGTAATAAAGCCCATCACTCCAAGCCCGGCACCCGCCAGCCCGATCATGGGCATGGACAGCACCGCCGCCGTCAGAATCAGTGCAATAGCCCCCACCCCCATCAATAGTACGCTCCACAGAAATATTTTCGTCTTGAGATTCCCATGAAACATGCTGTTTAATATCTTTTCCAGCATTAGCGCAATCTCCCTCCTTCGTAATGCTCAAAAGCCTCCAGACAGTGCAGGACAGACTCAAATTGTTCCTCCTGATTCCCATCCTCCAGAACGATATCCAACGCCACCGCAATATTGCTGATGAGCAGGGGCGTTAGGTAATTTCGCAGCCCCATGAAAATCTGCCTCTTCTCCACAAAAGTATCCGCATCCAAAAGTTCTAGAAATCCCCGCTCCGCCACTTGATCGTTGGACATGAACTCCCGCAGGTAGCGCTCCGGCTGCCCGGATTTGATGGCTTTCAAAAACACTTCCTTAGAAATCTCCTTCTGCTGTTCGTCCTCCACCGCATCACATTTAACGCTGTCACCATCATGGACGGCCAGATCTTCCGGCTCCACCCTCTCAAATCGATATTTCTGGGAACAGCCGGGATATTTTTCTCCATCCACAGGCTCCATAAACTCCTGCAATTCCCGCACCCAGCACTGGAAGGGGGAATACATCTCCTGATACACTACGCACCAGTCCCGGGTTTCGCTGTCTCTGGCCAATGTCTTGACCTGGTATAGATTCCCCTTGAAATGCCTGTAAAACTCTCCGCTTGCCGGTCTCTTTCTCTCCATCGTCTACCACCCCTTTCTTCTTAAGACTTCACACCTCCAAACATGCCAGCTTTGCTGGCACAAACAATCCGCGAGAAGAACGCTGCTTTTGCGTTCTTCCTGTGTGATACTTAGAATTTCTTTGTGAAACGCCTAATGGCGTGAGCAATTTAGAAATTCTTATCACACTTCCGAACATGCCTGCATCGCAGGCACAAACAATCAGTGAGAAGAATGCCCGATTTTGGCATTCTTCCGGTGTGTAACTTAGAAGTTCTTAGCCTGCGTTTTTTGCTGGCTTAGAACTTTCTTTACACACTTTATACATAATCCCTGTCTACCTTGATGACGCACTGGTATCCGGGGTGCATCCTAGACACTTCCTCCTGAATCTTCCGCACCACATATTCCCCATTCCCGGGTATTTCATGGGGAATTACTACATCAAAGATCAGATTGGTATGCATATCTCCCCACACCACCCTGAAATCATGCATGCTAAGCCCGGGATCCAGTTGGGAAACCAGTAATTCCACTTCGCTGCGCAGGGCTTTCACATTCTCGTCATGGACATCCACCGGATCCATGTGAATCACGCTCTCGCAATGAAGTTTCTCATCCAGATCCTCCTCAATCTCCTCCACGATATCATGAAGCCGGTAAATATCTTCCTCTCCCGGCATCTCTATATGAAGGGAAATCATTACCCTGCCCGGGCCATAATCGTGGACGATCACATTATGGATTCCCACCACATTTTCATGTCCCATCACAATATCATGAATCCTCTGGATGAATTCCGGCTCCGGCTTTCTTCCCAGCAGGGGGGACATGGTATCCCTGGCCGCCTGGATCCCGGCAATCAAGATAAAGACCGCCACCACCAATCCCCCATAGCCATCCACATTCTTTCCGGTAAATTGTACAATCCCAACCGAAATCAATACGACACTTGTAGAAAGAACATCTCCCAGACTGTCCAGAGCAGTAGCCCGCATCACGGCGGAATCTAATTTTTTTCCAAAAAGATAATTATAAAAGAAAATATATATTTTTACAAGAATGGATGCCACCAGAATCACGAAGGTGATACCACTGGCATCCACCCTTCCCGGATGCATGATTTTTTCCAAGGAGCTTCGCACCAATTCCGCCCCCATGAGAATGATAATCATAGAAACCAGAAAGCCTGCCACATATTCTATGCGCCCATGGCCGAAGGGATGCTCCCTGTCTGGCTTTCTCCCCGCAAACTGGAATCCCACCAGGGTAATCAGGGAAGAACCGGCATCTGAAAGGTTATTGAAGGCATCCGCCATAATTGCCACCGAGCCGGAAAGCATCCCCGCCAGAAGTTTTCCGGCAAATAACAGCACATTGAGACAGAGTCCCACCACGCTGCAGAGGATGCCGTAGGCTCTGCGCACCTCCGGCTTCCCATACTCCCTGGCATCTTTTATGAACATCCCACTAAGCAATGTAATCATTCGCTACCCCTCTATTCCCTCTAACATTTCATTCACCTTTAACAGAATCGCGCACTCTAATCGCTTTCTCTGAATCTTGCAGGAGAGCTCGCAGGGTTTATGAATATCCCCATTATAGATGTAATTATTGGCATTGCATCCCCCGCTGCAATAAAACTTCGCCCAGCAGTCCCTGCAAGATGGTTTGGAATATACATGGCATCCGGCAAATTCTTTCTTAATGTCTTCCCGAAACGTCCCCTCCTCCAGATTGCCCATCCTGTACTCGTCATGCCCCACGAACTGGTGGCAGGGGTAGATATCCCCATCCGGCGTGACAGAGACATATTCATTGCCGCTCCCGCAGCCTCGAAGCCGCTTCACCACGCAGGGTCCCTGATCTAAATCTATCATGAAATGAAAGAAATTGATATGCTTTCCCTGCCCCTTCACCTGGCTGATGCGCTCTGCCAACCTGTCATATTCTTTCTCAATCTCTTCCAAATCCTCCTCCGTCAGCGCATATTCCTTTTCCGGGTCTTCTATCACCGGCTCCACGGAAATCTCGTCAAAGCCCAATTCATACAGATGCATCACATCCTCAGAGAAATCCAGATTGTACTTAGTATAAGTACCTCTCACGTAGTATTCTTTGTCCCCGCGCTGCTCCACCAGTTTCTGAAAATTGGGAACAATCTTGTCATAGCATCCGCTGCCGTCCACTCTGGCCCGCATCCTGTCATTGACTTCCCGCCGCCCATCAATGGACAGCACCACATTTTTCATCTCCTGATTAATATATGCGATATTTTCATCATTGAGCAGCATTCCGTTGGTGGTAATGGTAAAGCTGAAATGCTTCCCCCACTCCTCTTCCTTGCTTCTGGCATAGGCCACAATCTGCTTTACCACGTCAAAATTCATAAGCGGTTCCCCGCCAAAGAAATCCACTTCCAGGTTCTCCCTTCCCGCGGACTTCTCCAGCAGGAAATCTATGGCTGCCTTCCCCGTCTCAAAGGGCATCAATTTCCGCCCCTTCCCAAAATCTCCGGTAGAGGCAAAACAATACTTGCAGCGGAGATTGCAGTCATGGGCAATATGCAGGCACATTGCCTTGATGGGGGACATTACCGCCGTTTCTGCAAATTCCCCATATGCGTCCCTGCTGTACAGCACTTGATCTTCATAGAGCTGGCGAAGTTCCCCATAGCACTCCTTGATTTCTTCCAGGGCGTATTGACCGGAAAGCCGCTCCAGCGCTTCCTTCGGACATTCCCCCGCAAAGGGCGGCTCGGCCACATCCAGCAAGTCATATGTGAGATCGTCAATGACATGCACGCCCCCACTATTCACATCTAATAAAATATTTTTTCCTCTGGCCCGAAACTTATGTATCATCTTACTCCTCATTTCTAAGCAATTTATTGTGAAGAACCGCACGAATAAACTCGAAGAGTTTCTCGTGTCGGATAAAGCCATTTGCTTTTGCTCAGAAACAAATAGCCGTATGCAAAATTATGTTTCCTATACTGTAAAAAAGGCAACGCCATCACATTCTTGGTTGGCATTGCGTTACGAACATTTTCCTATACAGCGAATAAGGAACTGTTGAGAAATCACGATGGGATAAGCATTCGTCATTTCTAACAGTTCCCGGATGAATGAAAAGATTATGTTGCTATTTACGGCTTCGCCGTTCATAGCATCCAGATCCCATTGTCAATGCCAACGCATTGCTAATGCGTGGCGCTTTCAGCGCAGAAATGGTTACTTGTTCTCTTCATTCGCACATTTCTGATTTCCCACGGTGCAGGAAGTCTTGCATGCAGACTGGCAAGATGCCTGGCACTTGCCGCATCCGCCCTTCTTTGCCGTCGCGCCTAAATTTGCCCGATTCACTGTCTTAATATGCTTCATTGTTCTTTCCTCCATTGCATGATTGCTAAACGCACACTTCTTTTATTGTATCATATTTTTATAAAAAAACAACCTCTTCTCCAAAAACTTCCAACATATTTTTTCTCTTTCGCAACATACTAATACCAAGATAAGAAAACATCTTATCTGCCGGAATGATATCAATCCCGGTCATGGACAATATGCCGGGAATTAAATCAGCCGGTTAATTTCCAAAAAGGAGGAAGGTAAAATGACAAACAGTCAGAGTAGTTCAAGGGTGGAAGTTCCAGAGGCAAAGGATGCTATGGACAAGTTCAAGATGGAGGTTGCCAACGAGCTTGGCGTACCCCTCAAGAGCGGCTATAACGGAGAATTGACTTCTAAGCAGGCCGGTTCCGTAGGTGGCGAGATGGTTCGTCAGATGATTAAGCGTCAGGAGCAGGAGATGTCTGGCAGATAGTTTCTCCCGGAATGGCGCAATTCATTCTGCAAAAAGGATGAGATGCCATTACCTATAGGGTAAAAAATGAACAGGAGGGCTGTTTTCCCCAGAGAAAACAGCCCTCTTGATTTTGATTCCTGTCACACAGTTTTTACCCTATGTTGCAATTAAAATTCTACATATTTACCTTCTGCCTTATCATTGATGACATAATATGCTTTTCTATCTTCTGGATTAATGTACACGCGCAAAGACTTAATGGCACCAACACGATGTCCCTCGCTCTTGTAGGTCTCCTTAATGCGGTTCACCAACTCCTCTGCGAGAATCTGCTCGCCGGCATACTCAAAGAAAATCTCCTGTACAGGCTCTGGCTTCTTGACTGCTTTCCTGCCGGGCTTCTTTGCAGTAGTTTTCTTCTCTTCCATCTTTCTAACCGCAGGCTTCTTTGCTTCGACTGCTTCCTCCTTCTTAGGAGCCGCCTTGACCTCGACCGGCTTAGGTGCCGCCTTCGTCTCCGCCACTTTAGGCTCTGCCACCTTGGTCTCCGCCGCTTTAGGCTCTGCCGCCTTGGTCTCAACTGCCTTGGCAGCATCTTTTGAAGCCGCAGACTGAACCGGAGCTGCTGCAGGTTTTTTTACTGCATTAGGTTTCTTGTTCTTTAAATTTGCCATCATTTTACTCCTTTGCCTCAAATGATAAATCCTTATAAACATGTTGCTTTCATTAGAAAGTGTATAGCGTAATGATAAAAGTTTCAAGGGGGTAATCATAATTTTGTTAGAATTGTACACTTCCGCCATTTTATTGTTATTATTTTATGGCACTATTACAACATTCATCACTTCATTTTAGGCTTAAAAATCAAGGACGCTAAATAACCGAAAATTAACGCAGATGAAACGCCCACGGCGCAAGCAGTAAATCCACCTTTAAAAAGTCCAATCATTCCCTCCTTGTCGATGGCCTCTTTCATTCCCTGGAAAAGCACATTCCCAAATCCCAATAGGGGAACCGTTGCACCCGCACCCGCCCATTCTGCAAAGGGTTCATAGAGGCCTATTGCGCCCAGCACCGCTCCGGTACATACCAGAATCACCATGATCCTTCCGGGCAATAATTTCGTATTGTCCATTAATATCTGCACTAATATGCAGATAAATCCCCCCACCAAAAAAGCCAATAAATAACTCATTTTTCCACCTCATTTCTTCCTCTATTTTTTTACAAATTTTTTTCTTAATTTTATGCCAATTTCGCACCTTGATTTTTCACTTTCTACCATGCCGGCTACATCGGCGCAAACAATCCTTCTTCGGATTTCCCCCTCGAAATCTTTTTTCATTACTTTTCCAGCATCACCCCATGGGCGATCCCCGGCACGCTATTCCCCTCGTTAAAGCTAACCGGCGATAGCAACGCTCCTGTGGGGACGAAGAGAACCCGTTTCCACTCCCCGCTCTCCAGCATTTTCAATATATATCCCGCCAGCATCACCGCACTGCACCCGCAGCCGCTTCCCCCGGCCTGGGTATTTTGCTCCTCGGAATAGATTTCAATGCCGCAGTCCATGTACTGATCCGAGATATCATATCCTTTCGCCCGCACATAGTCTATGAGAATGTCCTTCCCCACCATTCCCAAATCCCCGGTGATAATCTTGTCATAATGCTCCGGCTGGTATCCGAAATCAATTAGATTCTGAACGATTACTTCACCTGCTGCAGGCGCCATGCAAGCTCCCATATTCATACTGTCCTTCACGCCAAAATCCACAATCTTACCCGTGGTAATCCCTTTGATTTTGACCATCCCCTCCTCAGCCATGGCTTCCTTACTGAGACTTTCGTCCTCCTGCCGCTCCTCCAGTTCCCGGCATCTCTTAGAGGCAGACAGCACCACTGCGCCACTGCCGGTCACCGTCCATGTGGCCGCTTTGGGACGCTGATTGCCATATCCCAAAGGAAATCGAAACTGCTTCTCCGCACTGGCAAAATGACTGGAAGTAATCGCCACCACATTGTCCGCAAATCCCCCTTCCACGATCATGGCGGCCACCCCCAGGGACTCCCCCATAGTGGAACATGCTCCGTACACGCCAAAAAGGGGAATATCCAAATTAATCAATCCAAAGGAAGAAGCCATCAGCTGGCCCAAAAGATCCCCCGCCACCATGTAGCGTATCTCCTTTTTGCTTAAGCCCGACTTCTTGATTGCCAGTTCAGCCACCTTTCCCTGGAATTTCCCTTCCGCCTCCTCCCAGGTCTCCGCCCCCAGCTTGGCATCCTCCTCTATCACGTCAAAATACTTTCCATAAGGCCCCTCGCCCTCCTTCTGACTTACAATGGATGCCGCCCCCTTGATAATGGGCGGATTTTCAAAACAAACGCTCTGTTTTCCTTTCTCCTTACAAGCCATAATCATCCCTCCATTTTACATTTTATTCTATCATTATGGCTTAAATTTACCAAAATTATACTGTGCTGTGCTACTATTCACGGCTTCGCCGTTCAAAGTAACCAAAACGGGGAATGCACAGCATGCATTCCCCGCAGAGATTCTGCAAAATGATTAAATGATATCATCCACTTCGTCCAGAGAATCCTCATCTCCCAAATCAATCTTTTTCAATTTCCTGCGATAGAAGATATCATAGAACACCGGCACGATAAACAGGGTCATCAGCGTGGCATACGCCAATCCGCC
>CATKZA010000026.1 GCA_949841235.1 uncultured Clostridiaceae bacterium | reverse complement strand
CAAAAGCCGCTTTGCCTCGATATACTCCGGAATGTCCTTAGGTATCCCGAAGAGGATGGATTCCGCATAGGGCTTGAGCACCGCCAGCTCATAGATCAGGGCGGAGTTAAACATCACGTCCGCCTCCTCCTGGAATGGAAAGATATACTGATCCTCCCCCCGGCGCACCGAGGGCCACATGGCGATAGTATTCGCCGCAGAAGTCCCCCGGGTTCTGGCATCCCGCACCATCCGACGGATCAATCTGCCATCCGTGGTAGAGATCCGGTTATGCTCGTCAATATTGAGCTGGGTGAGAGCGCTGATATAAATCTTGAACTTGCTCTCCTTGGGAAGGGAATAGGACAACTTATCATTCAGCCCGTGGATTCCTTCAATCACAAGGATATCCTCCTCCCCCAGCTGCCTGTAATCTCCCTTATAGTCCATCTTTCCCAAGACAAAGTTAAAGGTAGGAAGTTCCACCCTCTCTCCTGCCAGAAGAGCAGTCATCTGGCGGTTAAAGAGCTCCACGTCGATGGCCTCCAGGCACTCGAAATTATAATTGCCGTTCTCATCCAGAGGCGTATCCTCCCGGTTCTTAAAATAATTGTCCAGGGCGATGGGATGGGGCTTTAGCCCGAAGGTTCGCAGTTGGATTGACAATCTATGGGAAAAGGAAGTCTTTCCCGAGGAAGAAGGTCCGGCAATCATGATAAACTTCTTTCCGGGATCGCTGGCAATCCTCTCCGCAATCTCCCCAATTTTCTTCTCCTGCAAGGCCTCCTGCACCAGAATCAAATCCGATGCCCCTCCGTGGGTAATGGCATCATTCAGCGCGCCCACCGTATCCACATCCACCATCTTTCCCCACCGGCTGGCCTCCTGCAATGTCTGGAACAATTTGGGGCTGTCATTGAACGGTCTCATCTGATCCGGCTTCCCCTTATTGGGAATATGTATGAGAAACCCCCTATCATACATTTGCAGGGAAAAATATTTCAATATTCCGGTGGTAGCGGGCATATACCCGTAATAATAGTCCTCAAAGCCATCCAGGCGATAAATATTCACCCTGGACACCCGGCGATACTCAAACAGTTTCTTCTTGTCATACATCTTATGCTTTTCAAATATTTCCAAGGCCTCCGATGTATTGACAGAACGCTTCTCAAAAACCAGATCCTGTGAAACCAGTTCCTGCATCCGCTCCTCCACCCGGGCAAGGAGCTGCTCCGTCACCGAAATCCCTTCCACCTCGCAGTAAATGCTATCTCCCAGGGAATGCTTCACGAAAATATTTTTCAGTTCTCCCCCATTGGTGCCAGAAACATTCCTTCCATCCTTCACGATATCATAGAAGGCTTTCAGCATGAGAAGCGTCACGCCCCGGTCATAGGTCTTATGCCCGCTGCTGTCCCCCGTGGTGACAAAGGAAATCTCCCCGTCCTCCCTGGCAACTTTGTTCAGTTCCACCAGCTTCCCCTTCTTCTGCGCCAGAATGATATCCCAAGGATACTGCTCCCTGAAATCCTTAGCAATCTCCCCATAGGTAGTGCCTTCGGGATAGGTTGCCGTCCGATCCCCCACCGTAATCTTCACTTCATTCCCCATCATTGTACTCATGCCATGAGCCTCCTTTCCAGCAATCATTTTCCCCTCTGATCCCCATTTCTGCCATGCTCTTTCTGAAAATGCTACCTTCTATACATAATCTTTTCCGCAGTTGCATCTGCGCCAAGTCCCCCATCTCAGAACTATACTTCATAGAAGTCAAAGCACCCGCCTCTGCTCATCGCCATTCATAGCCATTGATTCAAAATCGCCTGTATCTTTTCCCGATTCCGGCGGCAGTCCTCCAATCTTTCTCTTCCAGAAAAAGACAGCGTCCTTTCAGACATATGTAATTCCAATTCTTCCAATCTCAGAATTTCCTTCCCCAGAAACTCCTTGAACACCGGATCTCTCTCCTGAATCAGCATCCTGCCATAGAGATACTCCTCCTCCCCATAGCATTCCCTGCCGGAAATGGCACGAATAATGACATAATATTTCTTCTGATCCTCCACCATCTCCTCATGGGCAATGGCAAAGCCCAGTTCATGAACCTTCCTCCGCACCAGAAAAATTTCCGACTGGGGAGACAGCACCAATTCTCCGGCTTCCTTCACAACATCCCTGCCCTGTTCCAGAATCCTCTCCATCAGCGCGCCGCCCAGACCGCTGATCAAAAGGGTATCCGCCTCCCCCGGCATGAGCTTCTCCATACCGTCTGACAATCTGATCTGTATCCTATCCATCAATCCATACTGCTCTACATGTTCTGCCGCCCTGGCAAGAGGTCTGGCATTCACATCCATGGCGATGGCTCCCCTGACCTGCCCCCGCCGTACCAGATGAATAGAAGTAAATCCATGGTCGCAGCCAATGTCCGCCACCACGCCCCCGGACTGCACATTTGCCGCCACCCGGCCAAGCCTTTTCGACAGTCGCATCACTCTAAATAATCCTTCAATTTCCGGCTTCTGCTGGGGTGTCGAAGCTTTCGCAGAGCCTTAGCCTCGATCTGGCGGATGCGCTCCCTGGTCACCTTGAACTCCTTGCCCACTTCCTCCAAAGTTCTAGCCCTGCCATCCTCCAGGCCAAAGCGGAGCTTCAGCACCTTCTGCTCCCTCTCCGTCAGGGTTCCCAGCACCTCCTCCAGCTGCTCCCGCAGCAGGGTGAAAGCCGCAGCCTCCGCCGGCACCGGCACATTGTCATCCTGGATGAAATCCCCCAGGTGGCTATCCTCCTCCTCGCCGATGGGAGTCTCCAGAGACACCGGCTCCAAGGATATTTTCTGAATCTCCCTGACCCGGTCCACCGGCATATTCATATGCTTGGCACTCTCCTCCGGGTACGGCTCCCGCCCCAGTTCCTGCAAAAGCTGCCTCTGAACCCGCACGAATTTATTGATCGTCTCTACCATATGCACGGGAATCCGAATGGTTCTCGCCTGATCCGCAATGGCTCTGGTAATTGCCTGACGAATCCACCAAGTGGCATAGGTGCTGAATTTATATCCCTTCTTATAATCAAATTTCTCCACTGCCTTGATCAGGCCCAGATTCCCCTCCTGAATCAGGTCCAGGAAGAGCATCCCCCTTCCCACATACCTCTTGGCAATGCTCACCACCAGACGAAGATTGGCTTCCGCCAGTTTCTTCTTGGCCTCCATATCCCCCTCTTCCATGCGCCTGGCCAGATCCACTTCCTCTTCTGCCGTCAGAAGAGGCACCTTGCCGATTTCCTTCAGATACATTCTGACAGGATCCTCGATGCTGACGCCCTCCGGCACCGACAGGTCGATCTTCTCAATCTCCTCGTCATCCGGCACTTCGTCGCTGCCCTCCATCTCCAGCATGATCTCCTCATCGGTCTCTTTCCCCTCAGGAATACGCAGCACATCCACACCATTATTCTCCAGAAAATCAATCACCTTTTCCGTCTTTTCCTCGTCCAGGCCAATATCATTGAAAAATCCATTGATTTCCGAAAGTTCCAGCACATTCCTCTTGGACACTGCGAGCTTCTTCAGGGCTTCCAGCTTCTCCAGGAACTTTCTCTCTTCCTCCCTAGCCGCATCAGCCTTCTTCTTGGCAGCGGTCTTGGCACTCACTTTCTTTCCCTCGTCCTGAGAGGACTTGTCCGCCTTCTTCCCCGCCTTGCTGCCACTTTTCCCTGAAGCAATGTCCTTTTCCTGTGCAACGGATTCTTCTATTTTCTTCTTTTCTGTTGCCATCGTGTTCCTTCCTTTCCTATATGTACTGATGATTCCTCGTAATCGTCTATCCCTCGCCACCCGGATGCCAATCACGGGCATATCCCCCGCAAGACCGCATTCTATGGTACTTTACGCTATACTTTAACCATCTTTCAAAGAAATATGCAGTTTTTCCGGCGTCTGCCATTTCTTCTTCTCCTGAATCAGCGCCTCCAGCTCGGACACATCTGTCAGATTGCGCATCCTGCTATCAATGCTATATTCCTTGATGTGCAGAATCAATTCATTCAGCGCCTTCTCCCGCTCCTCCCTGTTCATCTCTGTCTTGAAGTCCGTCTGGAACATCTGAGCCACCATCTTCTGGCTCTCCACATCCTGAAAGCAGCTGATGATCTTGGCAGAGGCCAGTTCCCGCTCCCCCCGCTCCAACTGCTCGTACAGCATGGCGGCCACCTTGTGAAACCTCTCGTCCAGAAAATCTTCTGGGGCAATCCGCTCCCTCACAGGGCCAAAAAGTTCCGGCATCTCGATGAGCCAGGACAGCAGCAGCCGATAGGAATACTGGATGCCCTCCTCGGACTTGTCCTCCTTCTTCCTCTCCCGCCTAGCCTCCCGATCCTGCTCCTGATAGCCCTCCGGCATCTGATTCCCATAGCGGATCACCAGCTGGCGCAAATCCTCCTTCCGAATCCCCTGTCTGGCAGCCACCGCCTCCATATAGTTATCCCGCTGCACCTTGTCCGTAAATACAAGCAACTTCTTGGCCACCTCATGGTAAAACTTCGTCTTCTGCTCCGGGTCGGTAAAATCAAACTGCCTCTTCGCAGCCTCCACCTCGAAGAAGAAACTATTCTCTGCCTGTTCCAGCCTCTCCTCAAAGGCCCCGGCTCCCTCCTTCCGGATAAATTCATCCGGATCCTTGTAGGGTTCCAGATGCACCACCTTTCCGTTGATCCCCGCCCGCCGGAGAATGGGAATCGCCCGCAGGGCCGCCTTCACTCCCGCCTCATCGCTGTCATAGATCAGAAGCACCTCCTCCGCATATCGGCGGAGGAGACTGGCCTGCTGCTCCGTAAAGGCCGTCCCCAGGGAAGCGACCGCCCCGGTAAAGCCCGCCTGGTGCATGGCAATCACATCCATATATCCCTCGCAGAGGATCAGATTCTTCCTCCGCCCCTGCTTGGCATAATTCAGCCCGAACAGGTTTCGACTCTTGTCAAAAATCCTCGTCTCCGGTGAGTTCAGATACTTGGGCTTGGCATCTCCCATCACCCTGCCGCCAAAGCCAATCACATGGCTGCTCACATCCATGATGGGAAACATGACCCGGTTCCAGAACTTATCGTAAACGCCCCGCTCGTCCATCTTGAAAAGCCCCGTCTCCTTCAATACGCTGTCCGGATATCCCTCCCCCTTCAGGTACTGGTACAGTTCCCCGCCGCCCTGGCCTGCATATCCCAGGCCAAAATGCACAATCGTCTCCCTGGATAGCCCCCTCCCGGCCAGATAGTCATATCCCAGCTTCCCCCGGGGGGACTTGAGCATGGCATAATAAAACCTTGCCGCCTTGGTATTAATCTCCAGCAAGGTCTGCCGCAGGCCTTCCCGCTGCCTCTGCTCCTCCGTCATCTCCTTCCGGGGCAGTTCGATGCCTGCCCGCCCCGCCAGCTGCTCCATAGCCTCGGGAAAGGAAAGATTCTCATATTCCATGAGAAAAGTAATCACATTCCCCCCCACGCCACAGCCAAAGCACTTATATATCTGCATGGAAGGATTGACGGAAAAAGAGGGAGACTTCTCGCTGTGAAAAGGGCACAGCCCCACGTATCCGCTGCCGGATCTCTTTAGTTTCACATAACTTCCGATCACATCCACGATATCGCTGCGGGAACGGACTTCTTCAATCTTGTCCTCCGAATACCAAGGCACCAGCCTTCCCCCCTTCTATCGCGGAGACACAGCCATTCCCTGCGTCCCGCCACATAAGCACTAATCCTCATTTCCAAGCAATTTCCCATACGAGATGTTTCTTAATTACAGTAAAAAACGATACAGAGGCATCGTTTCAGCCCATGGAAAATATCATGCTGCTCTTCGCAGCCACTCCTGTCATCCTGGGACAGATCCGCTGCACAGTACATCATAATCCATAAAGGCAAACACCTCTGTATTAGTTATTCTACGTCAAAATCTATTTTCCTTTTTTCTTCGCAAAGATTGCGAAACGTTGTTACTATTCCAGTAACCTATCGATGCTCCACCCCCAGCAAGCTCCAGGACTTGGGAATCATAATCTCCTTGTAAAGATTGACCGCATACCGATCGCTCATGCAGGCAATGAAATCACACACCACCCGCTGCTCCCCGTCCCCCTCCTGAATCAGGGTCTGGAACTCCTCCGGCATTTTCTCCAGATGGGACAGGTAATATTCATACAGCTGCCCGATCATGTGATTGACCTTCCGCTCCTCCCCCTTGGCCAGCGGGTTATTGTAAACGCTCTGGAACAAATACTGCCGCAGGGCAAACATCGCCCTCTCTACCTCCGCCGACATGCAGATATCCCCTCTCTTCTCGCTATTTTTCACGATATCATGCACCAGCGTATTCAGCCTCCTGTTGGTGCTGTTTCCCAAAATCCCCGTCAGCCCTCTGGGAAGGTCCTCCTCCCGAATAATCCCCGCCCGGATGGCATCGTCAATATCAGAATTGATATAGGCAATCTTGTCTGACAGGCGTACAATCTTTCCCTCCAAGGTCATGGGAGTGGACTTGGTCTGGTGGTTGAGAATCCCATCCCGCACCTCCCTGGTCAGATTCAGGCCCCTGCCGTCCTTCTCCAGCCGCTCCACCACCCTGACACTCTGCTCATTGTGGTGGAAGCCCCCCTGCTCCCTCCGAAGTTCGTGCAAAGCCCGCTCCCCCGCATGGCCAAAGGGCGTATGCCCCAGATCATGGCCCAGAGCGATTGCTTCCGTCAAATCCTCGTTCAGCATCAACGCCCTGGCGATGGTGCGGGCATTCTGAGCCACCTCCAGAGTATGGGTGAGCCTGGTTCGGTAATGATCCCCCTCCGGCGCCAGAAATACCTGCGTCTTCTGTTTCAGCCTGCGAAATGCCTTGCTATGTAATATGCGGTCCCGGTCCCTCTGATAATCTGTCCGGATATCGCACTGCTCCTCCTCCCTGTCCCGTCCCAGAGACTCATCCGCAAAGGCGGCATCAGCACCTAAGATCTCATGCTCTCTGGCCTCCTGCCTTTGTCTCAGATTCATGATCCATCCCCACCTTTCTGCCTATATAGTAAAAACCCTTGCTCTCTTCCAAGCAGACAGATACGATTTGCCCTACCAGAGACCCATCCCCCGGAAAATGCACTAAGTAATTCTGACTGGTCCTTCCTGTCACCAGCCCTTCCTCCTGCTCATTCACCTCTTCCACCAGCACATCCTGCACCGTTCCCACAGCCTGCGCCGTCTTCTCCCCGGATATCCTCTGCACCAGAGAGAGCAATGCGTCAAAACGCCTTTTCACCACATCCTCCGGCACCTGCCCCTCCATGGATGCCGCCGGCGTCCCCGTTCTCTTACTATATATGAAAGTAAAGGCACTGTCATACCTCACCCGCTCTACCACATCCAGGGTATCGGCAAAATCCTCCTCCGTCTCCCCGGGAAATCCCACGATAATGTCCGTAGACAGAGCGATATCCGGCACCGCCCGACGTATTTTATCCACCAAAAGAAGATACTCCTCCTTGGTGTAATGGCGATTCATCACCTGTAGCAGACGGCTGCTCCCGGACTGCAAGGGCAGATGCAGCTGCCTGCAAATCTTCTTCGACTCTCCCATCACCTGGATCAGCTCATCTGACAAATCCTTGGGATGGGATGTCATGAACCGAATCCTCTGCAATCCCTGGATGCTCTCCACACGCCGGAGAAGTTCTGCGAAGGAAATGGGATTTTCCAAATTCTTCCCATAAGAATTTACATTCTGCCCCAGAAGCATCACTTCCACCACCCCATCCTGCACTAAGGATTGGATCTCCTCTATGATATCCTCCGGCTCCCGGCTCCGCTCCCTCCCCCGCACGTAGGGCACGATGCAGTAACTGCAAAAATTATTGCAGCCGAACATAATATTGACGCCACTCTTAAAGGAATATTTCCGCTCCTTAGGCAAGTCCTCCACAATCTCCCCGGTGCCCTCCCAGATATCCACGATCATCTTCTTCCTCTGGGGCTGGTCTAACAGTTTCATGGCCAGCAATTCCGCCAATTTGAAAAGATTGTGGGTGCCGAAAATCAAATCCACATTCCGATAGCTGTGCCTGATCTTGTCCACCACCTCCTTCTCCTGCATCATGCAGCCGCACAGGGCAATCACCATCTGGGGATTCCGCTCCTTCTCCCTCTTCAGCTGCCCCAGCCTGCCGTATACCTTCAAGTTGGCATTCTCCCTCACGGTGCATGTATTGTAGAGGATGAAATCCGCACTGTTAGAATCCGTTTCCACATAGCCGATCATCTGCATGATTCCCAGGATTTTCTCCGAATCCCTGGCATTCATCTGGCAGCCAAAGGTGGTGATATTGGCAGTCAGAGGTCTCCCCAGCTCCTCCTGCCTCCCCTCTGCCCACTCCCGCAGCCTGCGGATAAAATAAAACTGCCTCTCCGGCTCCCTCTCCGGCGGCGGCAGCCGCAAGTCTACCTTGGCCAGCCTCGCCTCCATCTCCGCCCTGTTCATCACTTCCCCGGTATTGCCCATCATCTTCAACCATGCCTTTCTGTCACTTTTGATATATTATAATTCAGTTACAAATCATTTAAGTATACCTATCCTTATTACATTATTCGCTTTTCATGTCATTTTCAAGTTCTATTCCCCTTGCATATTCGTATATTCGCTTTAGCATTTCTCCGTCTGATTTCGGCATTCGACTTTGCGCTTGATTTTCAAATCCCAGATAAGTATCGAATCCAAGCAAATACACAGCCATCGCCATTGACAATTCTTCTGTCTGATTTGCATATAAAGCAGCCACATTTCTCAATTCTTTTATCACAGTATCGCAAGGGACAGAAACACCGCTTTCTTCATTTACAATCAAATTGACCATATCAGGTAGTGCCATGCACATCTGATAAAAGGCATCCTCCTCTCCAGTTAGAATTTCATAAAACCTATCCATGCTAACACGGCGTATCAATCTGTGCTGAACATTCTTCCCATCAACTTTTGTTGCCCATTTAATATTCTGAGATTTCTTCGCAATCGCTTCTACCAAAAGACAAGCACAGTCATCATCTTCAAGAATCTGACCCTGCATTTTAATATACGTTTTTGCAGAAGAGGCAGAATTCATAGTGTTATGCTTATTTTTCATCTCCACATATAAAGTATGGACAACATCTCCATCTGGCATCTGTATTCCATCAGGGTTTTTGTATATCACGTCCCATCCTGATTGCGGCACTTCACATCCTTTGAAGAAAGAGAATATATTCTGATGGAAGTATCCTATATCATTATTATTTGACTTATCCCTCTGTCGGAAAATCTCATTACTCACAATTTCCTCCCAGCTTGTCCGATACACAGACTTGTCAAAAATCAACTTGATAGGATCTATCCGATTGGTATTAAATCTCTTTAAATCATAAGATTCCAATTTTTCCCCATATTTCATGATTGTTGCACGTACATGATTTTTAAACTCTTCCTGGGATATAAAATTCAATTTCCAATCTATCACTTTAATTCCTCCAGCGATTTATGTATTTCCAATGCAATATCATATGCCAAATTCACAGGAACTGCATTTCCAACCTGTTTATATTGAGACTGCACATTTCCACAAAACTGCCACTCATCCGGAAACGTCTGACACCTTGCGTTTTCACGTACATGAAATGGTCTTGCTTCCAACGGATGGCATCTTTCCGTCTGCTTTTGAGACGGGGATGTCAATACTGTCAAAGAGGGTTCATCCAAACTCATCCTTCTTAATATGCCGGTTCGTCCACCCTCCATGTCCCAGCAGCTTTTCATATATTCTTTCGCTATCTTCGGATCGATATCTCTCCAGTAGCCCCCTGGTGGTACCAGTTCAAATATTTTTCGCTTTTTTTCTCCATATGGAACGCCCGGACCATCCGGGCAATCCAGAAGCACATCCCGCAAAACCGGCTTATATGCATGTTGTTCAGGAAATTGATATTTGATTTTACCAACCAAATCATCTCTGATACCAACAGTAATTAGGCGCTGTCTTTTTTGCGGCACGCCAAAATCCCATGCATTCAACACCTTCTTTTGAATTGCATATCCAGCCTGCTCAAAAATCCGAGTAATCGTTTCATAGGTTCT
>CATKZA010000025.1 GCA_949841235.1 uncultured Clostridiaceae bacterium | reverse complement strand
ATACGAAAAATGCAATTCTTCATGCCATGCAGGAAGAGAAATATATCATCACTTCGGCGCAGAAAGACCCGGGCGTAGAGCATCCGGGGATGGAGGAAATTTTCTCCATGGGAATGATGGCGGAGGTGAAGCAGATTGTGCGGATGCCGGACAAGAATGTGCGGGCGGTGATTCCCGGGGTGGAGAAGGTGGAAATCTCTGCCCTGGAGAGCAGGGACTCCTGCATGTACGCCCGGGCGGACGAGATGGCTCGGGAGGAGGAACTGCCCTATTCCTTGGAGGTGATTGCCATGCTCCGGGGATTGAAAGATGTATTCCGGGTGTATGTGGGTCTCTATCAGAAATTTAATCAGAAAATGGTGGCTGAAATCTTGGAAATCATGGATTTAAACCGCCTGATTTATGAAATTCTGTCAAACCTTCCGGTAAATTATATCATGAAGCAGAAAGTGCTTGCCATGGAGGGAGTGGCTGAGCGCCATGAGGAATTGATGCTGATCCTCAATCGGGAGATCGGCATCCTGCGCATTCAGGAAGATATCGCCCTGAAGGTGAAAGGGCAGGTGGAGAAGAATCAGAAGGAGTTCTATCTGCGGGAGGAGATCAAGGCGATTCACAAGGAACTGGGGCAGGAGGATGCCCTCTCTGAGGCGGACGGTTTTATGGAGCGGGTGGAGAAGATGAAGGCTCCGAAGAAGGTGAAGAAGAAGTGCCGGGAGGAAGTGAACCGCTTGCGGAAAATGAGCCCCAGTTCTTCCGAGAGCGCGGTGATTCGGGGATACGTGGAGACGTTGCTGGCATTCCCGTGGAAGAAGGAGAAGAAGGAGACATTGGATCTGGCTGCTGCCAGGGAAGTGCTGGACAGGAATCATTATGGGCTGGAGAAGGTGAAGGAGCGCATGATAGAGTTTCTGGCGGTGAAGATGCTCAAAAAGGACGGGCATGGGCCGATTATCTGTCTGGTAGGCCCGCCGGGCACAGGCAAGACATCCATCGCCAAATCCGTGGCGGAGGCTCTGGGACGGAAGTATGTACGCATCTGTCTGGGGGGCGTGCGGGATGAGGCAGAGATTCGGGGACACCGAAGAACTTATGTGGGAGCCATGCCGGGAAGAATCGTGGCGGGCATTCAGCAGGCGAAGGTGCGCAATCCCCTGATGCTTTTAGATGAGATAGACAAGCTGGGGTCGGATTACAAGGGAGACCCATCTTCCGCTCTCTTAGAGGTGCTGGATCCGGAGCAGAACAGGCATTTTTCCGACCATTATATGGAACTTCCGGTGGATTTGTCCCATGCTATGTTCCTGTGTACAGCCAATGGAACAGATACCATCCCCAGGCCTTTGCTGGACAGGATGGAAGTAATTTCCCTGCCCGGGTATACGGAGAATGAGAAGTTCCATATCGCCAAGGAGCATCTTCTGCCGAAACAGCGGGAGGAAAATGGGCTGATGGCACAGAATATCAAAGTTTCTGACACAATTTTGCGAAACATTATCCGTTATTATGTACGGGAAGCTGGCGTGAGGAATCTGGAGAGAAAAATCGGCTCCATGTGCCGCAAGGCAGCGAAGGAAATTGCTCTGGGGGAGAGAGAGGTGGTACGCATCTCCCAGAGGAATGAGAAGGATTATCTCGGAAACCGTCTAGAGCGGATTAATCTCGCAAACGAGCAGGCGGAGATCGGCGTAGTGAGGGGCTTGGCATGGACTGCCATGGGCGGTGACACCTTGGAAATCCAGGTGTCCGCCTTTCCGGGAGAAGGAAAGCTGCAGTTGACGGGAAAGCTGGGAGAGGTGATGCAGGAGTCGGCGAAAATCGCTTTGTCCTATGTGAAGTCCGTGGCGGCGGACAAGGAGGAGTTTTTGAAGCAGCACGATTTCCATCTCCATGTGCCGGAAGGGGCAGTGCCAAAGGACGGGCCTTCTGCGGGGGTTACCATGGCTACGGCGCTGTATTCCGTGGTGATGGGGAAAAAGGTGCGCCCGGAGGTTGCCATGACGGGAGAATTGACCCTGCGGGGAAACGTGCTGGCAATCGGCGGATTGAAGGAAAAACTTCTGGCGGCAAAGGCGGCGGGGATTCGCAAAGTGTATGTCCCCTCTGAGAACAGGAAGGACGTGCTGGATTTGGAGGAGGAGATTCGAGAGGGAATCCAGGTAGGCTATGCCGGGAAGATTGATGACATTTGGAAGGGGATATTTTTATAAAAGGAATTCGCATTCCCGCAAACTTGGAGTAATAGCAAGAATGGAGGATTTTTTTGAAAATACAGAAAGTGAATTTAGAGACGGTGTGCGGCATCACTAGCAAGATTCCGGATAACCAGCTGGTGGAGATAGCCTTTGCCGGGCGATCCAATGTGGGAAAATCCTCCCTGATCAATGCGCTGATGAACAGGAAATCCTATGCCAGAACATCGCAGCAGCCGGGGAAAACCCAGACCATCAATTTTTATCGAATCAATGATGATCTCTATTTCGTAGATCTGCCGGGATATGGCTATGCCAAGGTGGCAAAGAATACAGTGCGGCAGTGGGGGAAGATGATAGACGGGTATCTGGAAAGATCCAAGGTGCTGCGGCTGATCTTTCTGCTGGTGGATATCAGACACCGGCCCAATCAGAATGACAGGCAGATGTATGATTGGTGCATTCACTATGGCTTTCAGCCGATCGTGATTGCCACCAAGGAGGATAAGGTGAAGCGTTCCCAGAAGGCCAAGTTGATCAAAGAGATTGAGGATGCCCTGCAGGTGGTGGAGGGAACGCCGGTGATTCCCTTCTCTGCCATCACGAAGAGCGGGAGAGAGGAAATCTGGGAATATATTGACATGGTACACGAGGCATTTCTGGAGGAAAAGAATTGATGTCAGCTTTGCTGACATTGCTGCATGTGGCGGCATGATTGAAAGAGTAAAGAAGTGATATGAAATACTTTTTAGAATGGAGGAAGAGATGAATAGACAGAAGCGGCAGACAGGCGGGACAGCGGAATTGGCAAAAACTGTGCTACTAAGTTTCATTGCTTTGGTGGTGGCAGTGGGCATCGGGCATTTTGCGGCGGCAGAAGAGAATCTGCTGACAGTAATAGAAAAAACCATCTATGCAGGGGATGCCATAGAGATTCCCTCCTATTTTTCGGAGGAGCAGAAGGTGGAAAATGTCACCTATGAAGTGAAAGAGGATGGCGGGGACAGGGATTCCGTGGAAGTGAGCGAAGATGGTACCGTGAAGGCGCTAAAGGCGGGAACGGTTCAGGTGACGGTATCTTATGTCCTGCCGGAAAGTCCCATCACAAAGGAGGAGTTATTTACGGTAAAGGTGCTGGCTCCCCAGGAACTGTCTGCTGTGTATGGAGAAGTGCTTCCTTCCATAGAGGCTTGGAATTATTATAGCCAGGAAAAGTATGAAGTTTCATTTTCTAAAGACAGCCTCAGCCGGAATGGAAATCAGATCTGGGTAGAGGGACTGGAGGAAGCCACGGTATCTTTGAAGAGAAGAGATGGCGAGGGAGATGCTTTCGAGGTGGCGAAGGTGGAGATTCAGGCACCGACGCTGGTTCAGAATAAATTTGCAAGAGCCGTTGGGACGGAGGCGTACGCTCCGGAGATTTCCCATTTTCTAGAAATGGCGCAGAATAAAGTGTATCAGAAGGAAGTTCTGGAGGCTGGAAAGGTTCAGTGGAAGATTGGGGAAGCGACATCGGACAAGCCTCAGGATGGCAATCAGCCAGACGGCGATCAGAGTGGCAGCCAGACCCCGAGTGAGCCTGGCGGGAATCAAAGCGGCAGCCAGACCCCAAGTGAGCCTGGCAATAATCAGAATGGCAGCCAGCCAGGCGGTTCTGGAGAAGCGGGGGATGACAATTCTATTGCGAAGGCTACGGAGCAAGGATTCCTGGCATTGAAAGTGGGAAGCGTGAAAGTTTTTGCCATTCTCACTGCCAAGAATGGAGATCAGGTGATTCTTGGGGGAACGCTTTATGTGACGAATCCCATGCTGCAAGAAACTCGGCTGGTGCTGGCCAAGGGAGTGACAAAGCCCTTGGTGGTGCAGGGTACCTGCGAGGTGAGTACCATTGTCAGGGCAAAGACAGAACTGGAGGCGGATGGAGATTTGGCGTACCTGTCTACAGGGCTGAATGTGTATGCGGCGGCCAAGGGAACGATTGACGTTTCCATTATTGTGGATGGGAAGGTGCTGACGGCCGAGATCGTCGTGACGAATCCCAAGTTTACCAGCAGCGCTGAGATTATGTATAAGAAGCAGAGCAAGACAGTGAAGCTGAAGGGATTAAACAGTACATACAGCACCGTAGTATTTTCCAGTTCCAATAAAAAGGTTGCCACGGTGTCGCAAAAAGGCTTGGTGAAGGCAAAGAAATCCGGCAGGGTGCGCATATACGCCCAGGTGGATGGCAAGAAGATTTATGCGCTGGTGGAAGTTAGTTCCAAGGCGGGATACCAGGCATCGAAGAAGGCCATCGCCATCTCCAAGACCAAGACGAAGTACAGCCAGATTCGGAGAATGCGCAAGGGCTATTATGATTGCAGTTCCCTGGTGTCCAGGGTATACCGCCCTTATGGGGTATATTTTGGCGTGAAGCGGGGATGGTCCCCCACTGCGGCCTCTATCGGGAAATGGTGCACCAGGAATAAGAAGGTGCTTTCCTACAAGGCGGTTTCTTATAAGAAATTGCTGCCGGGGGATCTTGTGTGCTACTCCTATGCCAGAAATGGCAGGTACCGCAATATCAGCCACATTGAAATTTATGTGGGAAATGGAAAGAATGTATCGGCAAGCAGCAGCAATAACCGGGTGATTCACTATGCTTATAAGAATGGATCAACGAAGCTGGTTGCCCGCCCGAAGAAGTAGCAGAAGGGCATTGTGATTGATAGAATCGGCGGGGCTGCCGCCGACCATATGACGCTAATCTGGCAGCTGAAATAATAGAATGGATTCAATATGAAGAGGGTTGCGGCGTTGGCTGACGTTGGTCAGTGGATGCCCGGCCCTCTTTCTGTGCTTCTGTGATCATTTTACATCGTCCTGACTGGCGGACTGCTTCCAGCCCACAGTCAGGACGATGGCATTCCCTGCAAGTCAAATGATAGATGTCAATTCGGACTAAGCATAACACGAAAAAGTGCCGATATGATAAAATAAATGCTGACGCATTTATGATGCAAGTTGCTCCGCAACTTGGCTATGCCAGAAACCATGGCAATAAATATGATAAAATAAGAGTAAATATTAGGAAATAGGGAGGGATACGATATGACAATGTTTCTAAACAATTCGTTTATGGATTACGCAAAGTCGTTGGAGGGAACGTCTCTAAATAGGCATTCAGGTTTGTCTTCAAATACTTTGCGCTCTAAGGCAGGGAACAGCAAGATTGCCGCTAATTCATCTTCTAGCGCAATGAGTAACAAGAATGGAAATCATCCCATTAAGGGGGTACAGGCTGGCTCAAATGCGGCGGATACCCCTAAAAGGATAGTGACAAGGAATAGTGAAATATTCTACAACAATTACCTGTTAAAAACAAGCAGCGATAAGTCTTATGTAATTGACGGAGTAGCATTTAGTTCTGAAGAAATCGATGCTGTCAGGACTGTCGTCCAAAATGCGGTTTCACCATTATCAGGGGGGAAACTATATTATGATTACAAGGACTATGCGCAAATGGGGATGGCAGAAAATTCAGTTGCTAAATATGCGGCAGAAAACCTTACAGGAGAACAGGCTCAAGTGGTAAATCAATCCCTGTCCGGTTATATTTCTAATTTACTGGATAAGGAAGAAAGCTGGATAAATTCAGAATGCTATATTGATGGCACGGAGGGAGTAGGGGATACCGGAGAACTGAATACCTACTATGGAGTTCGACAATCTATCCCTCAGTGGATGCGGGATGAACTGAATGCCGAACTGGCTAAATTTGATAGTCACAGACAAGGTTCTGGTTCTAAGGCGGTATCGGATAATCATTCTGTGGATGGCAGAACAGGAGGCCTTATATATTGTGCGTCAAATAAGGAATTGGCTGAAAGCATCCGCAGCCTCTTTGCGAATACAGATATTATGGATATTGACAGGATGGAAGAAACATTCAATCGATACAAAGACATGATGCGCGCGGCTTATCGGGCCGTTGGCTTTGGAAAGACAACGGATGATATGCTGAAGGATGATACAAATGCTTTTGCAAGGCAGGTTTCAAATATGAAAGCAATGATTTCCGGTATCAATAGCGATGGAGTAAATTATGAATTATGAAAGGCAATTTTCATATGAAAGATGGCGGGAATGCAATGTGGATAGGATAGTGTTTTAGAAGAAGGAGATTCTTATGGTTGTTAAAGGGATAGGTGTTTCACACAATGAAGATGTTTATTCTGCAATGGCAGATAATAACAGACAAGAAAATCATGTTTCTGATCGTTTGAAATTACAGGATGGCTATGTCCATTCTAAGGAAGATATATATTATGCTACATATACTTCTAGCGGCGTCATATCGGGAGATGAGGCTTCTTCGCTTGGGAATGAGAAATCCTGCATAATTCCTGAGCGGTATAAGAGCTGGGAATCATGTTACACATATTATCAGGGAAATCGTATTTCCCAGTATGAACTGATTCAAATAGCAGTAGAAACGGGAGCCATTACTTTAGACGAATCAGAATCTATGGGTTGGAATATGACAAATGCCTATGATGCTTTATTGCATTCTAAAGCCACGCCGCTATATGACTGGAGCAGTACACTCTATTCCGAAGATAGGATGTATGTATACCGGGTGGAAAATGGGAAGATTACAGGTGCAAGAAAAACCTGGTATTCCGATGGCACAACCCTCCAGGATACTGCTGATGCGATTGCAAGCGGTACGCAGTTATCAGAATTAGACCTTGGTAAACTGCATGATTTAACGCTGTATGACAGGGAGTTATATGATGCCGCTGTCAATATTGGCAGGGCAAAAAGAGAATATGATGCATTTACAAACATGTACCAAAATGGACAGCTAACGGAAAAGCAGTATAAGCATGATTGTTACCCGTTATTGATGCTTCTGTTTGGCAAGGATGCTGATGTAAATAACATGAACCGGTTTTCGCAGTTATCTGGCTTTTTTCAGCGGGATAGGAATGATTTCTTGAAAAATGCGTTTGAAAATTATAATCCCTCCAACCAGTCTTTGGCAGACAGGTTGCTTATAGAGAAAGGATACCATTCATATTCAGGAATTTATTGATGTAAGCGAGAATCTGAATTTATGGAAAGAGTGCTTCGCCCCACGGGCGGGCACTTTTTTGCTTCCTGATAATATATTATAGTAATCGATTTCAGGAGCCTTTATTTATGGAAGAGAAAAAAACAAATGACTGCAACTTTATGAATGTTGCCCCCATCATGATGGATCTGCCCTATCCTCCCCTACAGGTGAGGGAGAAGAATCCTGCCTATGCCAATCTCCTCAGCGTGGATTACTGTGGCGCTGTGTCTGAGATGTCTGCCATTACCCAGTATATCAACAGTGAGAACCGCCTGTCTTGTGAAAAATGCGAGATGGCAAAGACTATTTTGGGAATCGCTATGGCGGAGATGATTCATTTGCAGAAACTGGGGGAGCTGATTATTCTTCTGGGAGGGAACGTTGATTATTCGGCCAGGAACTGCCACGGAGAATCGAAGATGTGGACGCCGGAATACTTGACCCTGCCGGAAAATCCGGAGAGGATGCTGGTGGCCGGCGTGGAGTCGGAGAGAGATGCCATCCGCCAGTACAGGATGCATATGAGGATGATAAAAGATCCCCATGTGAACGCCGTACTGGCAAGAATTATCAAGGATGAGGAGTATCATATCATGATGCTGCAAACACTGATGAAAGAGATGTAATCGCTTTCATGGAATCCGTGGGATGTAGGTGAGGTATGTATATGGAGGAATTGGCATGAGGGGGCTTGCGCTTTTTTGGATGCCTTACTGGATAATAATATTGGCGCAGTCGAAATCGTTGGTCAGGTCGTAGACTTTCCCTGTCTCTAGTCCCACCACCGTGGGGCGCAGTACGGAATTGGCATTGTTCTTTACCACCCGGGCATCCTCCCCGGTGCTAAGCTGCACGGTGGAATCCACGGGATAGAGGATGACGCTGTCCAGAAAGCTGCGCATGGAGGGCAAGTCCAGCTCTTCTGTCATGGACATGATCAGCTCGATGGCATTTCTCTGGGTAAATGGCTTTTTATAAGGGCGTTCTGTTACCAGGGCATCATATACGTCCGCCACGGAGAGGATTTTGGCGTAGGGGATGATTTTGTCTGCGGCGTAGCCGAAGGGGTATCCTTTGCCATTCATTTTCTCGTGGTGCTGTAGGACGGCCAGGGCGATGGGCGGGGAGATGCCTTCTTTATTTTTCAGGATTTCGTATCCGAACTCCGAATGGCGCTTCATTACCGCAAATTCCTGGTCATCCAGCCTTCCCGGCTTATTGAGGATTTCCAAGGGGATTTTAGATTTCCCGATATCGTGCAGGAGTCCTGCGATGCCGATATTGTGGATGTCTTCCTTGGATAATCCTTGTTTTTTGGCGATAATCATGGAGACGGTGGCTACGTCCACGCTGTGCTTGAAGGTGTATTCGTCACTGGTCTTTAGCACGCTGATATCCACGGCCAGGGCAGCGTTATTGTCAATGGCTTTTAGAAGTTCCCCGGTGATGGTGTGGGTGGTGTCCATGAAGATTTCGGATTCCGTATTGTTGTACAAATATTGCATGGCGGAGGACACCCGTTTTTTCACCGTGTCTGTCAGTTGGACTTTGGCCGGGTCTGGCTCCCGGTATTTGGCCAGATTGCTTTTTACTACGGCAGGGAGCTTGTCGTAATCGGTCTCCGTGGCCTCCTCCTCTCCCTCGCTGATGTATACGCCATTTATCCTCAGCTTTTTCAGGGAGTCTATCATATATTGGTCTAAAATCGTATATTTGGCAATGAGGGTTCTGTCCATCCTGTCCACGATGGATTGGTCGATGCGCATGCCCTCCTGCAATTCTCTCGTCCTGACAAAATATCGCTTGATCATCTTCATTCACCTCTGGCAACATTGCACTTTACAAACTGCTACTCTTATCAGTATAATAGAAAAATAGGATTTCTACAATAGAAATCATTATTTGCATGGCGCTGAAAGCGCTGCCCATGGAAAATGCGTTTTGGTTTACTATGTGGGGCGTAACCGTGAATAGCAACAGCGCAAAAATAAGGGAAAGTGTGTAAAGAAAGTTCTAAGCCAGCAAAAAACGCAGGCTAAGAACTTCTAGGTTACACACCGGAAGAATGCCAAAAACGGCATTCTTCTCACTGATTGTTTGTGCCTGCGATGCAGGCATGTTTGAAAGAGTGAAAAAATAAAGGAGGCTCGCAGCATGAGTACGATTATGAATATTGTTGTTTTGGCAGGAGGATTATGCACCGAGAGGGACGTGTCTTTGATTAGCGGCACGCAGGTGTGCAATGCATTGAGGAAGAGAGGGCATCATGCGGTTCTGGTGGATGTTTATCTGGGAACGGAAGAGGAACTTGACTTTGATACGGTGTTTGCGGAGAGGGAATCCCTTTTGGCCGACGAGCGGAAAATAGGATCCAGGGAGCCGGATCTGGAGGAGGTCAAGGCTCGCAGGACAGGAAAGTGCGATGGCTTTTTCGGACCCAATGTGCTGGAACTTTGCAAGCGGGCGGATATCGTATATATGGGGCTTCACGGTGCCGAGGGAGAGAATGGGAAGATTCAGGCCACCTTCGACATGCTGGGCATCCGTTATACCGGCTCCGGCTATCTGGGCAGTGCCGTTGCCATGGATAAGGGGATGGCCAAGAAGGTATTTCTGAATGGTGGCATCCCTACGCCGGAGGGGTATTCCGTTATGCTGGGCGCGGAGGAGCAGACCAGCAGGGTGGGATATCCCTGCGTGGTAAAGCCCTGCTGCGGTGGCTCCAGCGTGGGCGTGAGCATGGCGGAGAATGACGAGGAATTTTGCCAGGCCTTGGAGGTGGGCTTTCGCTATGAGGAGGAGCTGCTGGTGGAGAAGTGCATCCGGGGGAGGGAGTTTTCCGTGGGGGTGATAGACGGAAAGAGCCTGCCCATCATTGAGATTATTCCCAAGGTGGATTTCTATAATTATGAGAATAAGTACCAGCCGGGGATGACCACAGAGGTTTGTCCTGCGGAACTCTCCCCGGAGATTGCGGAGAAGATGCAGAATTATGCGGTGGATGTGTTCCGGGAACTGAAATTGGAGACCTACGGAAGGGTTGATTTCCGGTTGGATGAAAATA
>CATKZA010000024.1 GCA_949841235.1 uncultured Clostridiaceae bacterium | reverse complement strand
GGGCAGTGATGATTGCTATGCTCTTACTTTGTAATCCCATACCTTACCCCCATTCCTTATGTCATGCCACAAATCATATTGCTGCAATGAATAGCCAGTATATGTATCGGCATAAAACGAGAAATGTTCCACCCCCGGTATACTGCCCCAATATTACTTCATCGGTATTCTCTTACGATATTCCAGCCAGTGCTCCCTCTCTGCCAAAGCATATCCATTCTTCTGAAAGCATTTTACTGACGCAGTATTTTCCCGCCTCACGCAACCCTGGAGCACTTTCCCGCAAGCGAAGGGTTCTACCAGTCTGAGAATCTCGCTGCCCAATCCCATCCCCCGGTATTCCGGGGCAATGACATAGCTGATTGCGGCCACGTCTTCCCCATCCTGCCAATCCAAGCGAATCTGCCCCGCCTCTTTCCCATCGCATAGCAGGATAAACATCTGGCAGGAGCCTTCCTGCATCTTTCCCTGAAACCATGCCGCATGCTCCTCGTATCCAATCTTTTCCGTTCGAAAAGAATTCTTCCTCGTGTCCCTGTCATTTGCCCAAGCGAGCAATAAATCGCAATCAGCCTCCGACACTCTCCGCAATCTCAATCCTTCCATTCTCTCTCCTCAGACAGCAGTTCTGCCAATATCAGCTATCTTCCTAAAATCATCCACGGTATTGCAGTTAATCCATACGTCCAGCATCACGGCTTGGTAACTGCGTCTCTCCAGGCCTTCAAAATATTTCTGAATAAAGACAAGATTGGTTCCGCGCCACTCCTGTTCCCTGATGGAATGAAATACCGTACCAATCCGCTCTCTATCATGAAACTTCCATATCTGTCCCGAATTGTAGATTCCCAGAAAGGGTTCCCCGATTTCCAGCACATTGTGCCTGGTATCATAAATATAATGAATCCCCTGATTTCCATCATAATAAAAAGCAACCGCCTTATTCGCCTCAATGGATTCCCTGTTCATCGTGATCACATTATTCCCCGCATCACAAATCTTTGCGAAGCCGGCGTGATCCACGTAGAGATCCCCCTCTGCAAAAACAAGTTCATCACATCCCAGATCCACCGCCTGCCGCAAGCCCAGATACAGGCTGTACCCGGAACCATACTCCTGATATGCCTCATTTTCCACCAGAACAATCCTGTCCTCAACATCACTCAGATAGCAATGAATATATTCTTCCAATTCCTCAAACAGAAATCCCCCCACAATAATATACCTGTCAAAATTCTTATCCTGGCATATCATGCGGTACAAGAGGGATTCCTCCGGGTTATTTTCATAATAAATGCACTTCAGGCACTTTCTGCCCAATGATTTGCTGAATCGGCTGGAAAGACCTGCCACCGTTATTAGCAATGCTCTCAATCCTTCATCTCCTTTATGCACTTCTCCATCCGCTAAATTCCATATTCCAGTCGGTCTCTATAAAACAAATCCGTCTCTCCATCGAAGGCGGCCTGTTCTCTTTCGATATCATACTCCGCATTTTGGAATGTTACCGCTCCCGACTCAAAATCCAGCACGGCAAACTGGGCATTGGGATTATGATTCCTGGGCTGCCCTACAGAGCCCGGATTGATAAATACAGTCTTCTTTTGATTTCTGTGCCTCTCATCCTCAGCCACAAAAAACTTTTCCACAAAATGAGGAATGTGGGAATGGCCGGAAAAAACATAATCATACTCCCGATACAAGGATAGCTCTGCCGTATTATCTATGCTCTTCCAGTAGCAATCCTCCAAACTGCCATGCACCGCCAGGCATTTCTTTCCTGCCGCATCGAAACGAAGAAACCCCTCCCTGACCATATTTTCCCGTATGTATTTCCAAGTTGCTTCCTTTAAGCGGGCCCCGGTATTCCTTGCGCTGTCCCTTCCCCGCTGGGAAGAAAACCGCCCAAAATCCCCAAGGCAGATCGCCCGCTCATGGTTTCCCCATATATTGCACAAAATCGGAAAGGGAAACTGACCTATCAGCGAAATCACCTCATTGGAATGCATGCCATAGTCAATCAAATCCCCCAGCAAGATGCAGCCGGCAATGTCCCTGCAATTCTCCGCCAGATCCATCACCGCCTCGAGGGCGGCCAGATTCCCATGAATATCCGACAGCACAAGCACCTTCATCCCCATTCTCCTTCCAACATCCGATCCAAAAACTCCACACTGTATCAGTATAACTTCTTTTCATCAAATATGCAATTATCAATATCGTACAATTCTCGGTTTCGCCGCTCATAGTAACCAATATGGATTTTTAATGCATTCACGCTTTCAGCACTGAAATGCCTGATAGCTTCTACCATTTTACCGCAACGCCCGATTCCGCTGACTGGTAGGCGGCATAGGTCAGCCTCACCGTGTCATAGGCCAGCCGAAATCCAGACTTTGGCTCCCGGCCAAAGTAGATGGCCTCCATAAAGTCCCGCATCTCATCCGTATAACCCCGGATGATCTCGTCCTCCAGAAAGGGATAGTTCCATCCCGTCTTGGAAGGCAGCATCTCAGAAAGATATACATCCTCCAGTCTGTCTTCATCCAGAAAATAGGTGCTCATCAGATTGGACATGGTAATATTACAGTTGATCGCCGCATCATTGCAATACAGCTCCAGACTGTTCTTGCTCCCCCCAAGCAATGTATCCGTAGCCGTAACGGAAGCCTTGCTCCCATCGGAAAAGGTTAGGATCACGATGCCAAAATCCTCCACGTCATTTGGCCTGGCGGCAATATGCCGATGCTCGTATTCCGTTAGCCCCGGCGTAATCTGCGCCATATCCGCAAACACGCTCCGCACCGTGATATCCCGCCCCTGAGCCTCCGCCTCCACCTGCTTCAGCCAGAGGATGGCCGCCAGGGGATGGGCTCCCGTCCGAATGAACGTGCCGCCTCCCGTCTTGCTCCACTCTCCCGCCACCGGGGAACTGGAACCTTTCAGGCTCTCCTCCCCCTTCGCATATAAAATGCGGCTCCCCTTCTTCCGAATGATCTCCGCCGCCTTATTCACTGCCGGGGCATACACGAAATTCTCCGCATACATAAACTTCCTGTCCGTGGCTTCTATCTCATTTTTCAGCACGTCCAGCTGCCGCAGAACCTCTTTATACATCACTTTCTTCGATACATGGAAGCCAATAGGCTCCTGATCTCCTGATCTGCCAAAATAGCCGCACAGAGGCTTCTCGCAAATCACATGCTTCCCGGCGCGCATGCCCCTGATGATCATCTCCTCATGGGCATAGGGCGGCGTGCAGATATCAATCACGTCAATCTCATCATCCTCCAGCAAATCTTCAAACCGCAGAGAGGCCTCCTGAAAGCCATATCCGGCCTTTGCCTCCTCCACCTGCTCCCGCCTTCTGGCAATAATGCGCTTAAGGCAGACTGGCACCCCCGTATAACGCTGCAGCGCATGGATATGCAGCTGCGTCGCCCGGCCCGCCCCCGCCATGCCGATGCAGATCTCGCCCTTCTGATTCATGCCGTACCTCCTAATTCGCTTTGCCGTATTTGCGCCACGAATAAAATTATAGCATGATAGCAAATCATTTGGAATAGGCTCTAAAGATTTCACTTAATTCAGGATACATTTTAATGCGCTGAATTTGTTTTCTGCTCCAAATATCAAGTAGGGAGACCATGACAAAAATTTAAAATCTCGACGCACATTAACTCTCTCCATCTCCTTATCTGAATATAACGATAAAATAATTCCTTCCATTTATCCTCCTGTAACTCTTCTTCTCAAGACTTCTCTCCGTAGATTTTCTTCACAGAAACAAAAATCCCACGTCCTGTGAGATTTCTGCCGATATAACATATTATTAATCATGCCTTAATCATATAATTAAAGCGATCCATGTCCACGTCCTGACGCAAAATACGTTCCATCTTATCCTCTTCCAAACACTCTAAAAAAGAATTATGAATCACAATGCCATTTTTATCACGCATATTTTGCAAAATAACATCCAGACCTATTCCTTCTCGTTCCGCAATTCTATTGTCCTTCGTTAAAATATCAATCACCTCCTGAATCTGAAAATTCACCTCTTTTATTATATGCAAAAAAGCCAGTCCTATTCTTCGGCAACTTGTCCAATCCAAAGGCAAATTAAATGCAAGAAAGCCTTTTTTGAATATATTGCACTCATATTCAAAATCAGCAGATTCTAAAACTCGTTCGCCCCAATGATTACAATCTTTTTCATATCTAAGCCTATAATGCATATAAACTTTGTTTATGAAGTACAAGGAATTCCATACAGCACCGTCTCATGCTCATTTAGCGAATGATGCCGCAAATAAAAAGAGTAGGCACTCCCTTCCGATTCCAAGCTCCTAATATATTGAGGAATCGTAATCATGTCCTCTTTTTTGTGATAGACACAGATTGCCAGTTTTGGCATATCCCTCCGAATCGTTTCCTGCGCCCCCTTTAACGCTTCCAGTTCGCTCCCCTCGATATCCATCTTAATGAACGTCACGACCTGATTCAATTCTAGGGAATCTATGGATTTTACTGAAAGAGAGACATTCCCCGACTCCGAAATTCGCGATGCAGTCGTTCCCTCTGCCGAGAATCTCAGCACGCCTTCCTCCGACCACGCCCCTGCACAATGCACCTCTATGCGCTCCAATGGCAAATTGCGACTTCTGAACTTCTCCACGTTCTCCTCATCCGGCTCAAATCCCACAATGCGGGCATAATTGGGACAGCGTCCCATAAACTCCACAACCGTATCCCCATCGTACATCCCACAATCAATGTACACCTCATGGGATGCCAGGCGCACCTCAGGGATAAAGTATTGGTCCGGCACATAGCAGTCATACAGAGGCCGCATGACGCCATTCATCCTGCCATCCATATACCCTCGCATGGTTTTTCTTGACAAATCATCTGCCAGCCAGTCATACGTCTGCTCAAAACCTTCCCTATTCTTAAGATAATAATCGTAATCAAACAGGATTTCAGAATGAATGAAATATACCTTGCCCCGGTTAGGAATCTCCCCTCTCATAATCTTGGTATGGGCAGCTTCCGTCTGATAAAATCCAATGACCACATCTGCCTCCGGCAATCCCATAACATCGCTGAAGGAAAAAAGCGGGACATCCCACTCATAGTTTACGCCCCTCTCGAAAAATTCATCATCCACGAAGCAGCCGCATATGTCAATTCCGTTTTCTGCCAGCCTTCTCTCCACACGCTTAGCCGTAGCTCCTCTGCCATAGATATAAACAGGCTTTCCCCGCCCTTTTAATTCTCTGATAGCAGACAAATCATCAGATTGCTTTTTCTGAAAATACATGCCTTCACCTTTCATCCTTCCAGTCATGCCAGCTTCACTGACATAACAATTCACACATTTCCTCCATCTCAAATTCTATATATTCTGACGCATGGCTCATAATCGCCTCCATCTCCTCCTGATTCTGAAACTCTAGAAATAGTGCGCCACACTTGTAAGTCTCTCCCTCCTGAATCTCCCTTCCCCTCTCAAAGGAAATGGCTTTCCCTCGAATATATGGTGCCAATCTGTCCCCAATCACCACATCCTTCAATTTGCCTGCTCTCATGCAGGCAACCACATGCCGCCCCCAAAAGCCCCTCACTGCCGGAATTCGGCATCTGTACCAGCCCCTCGCTTCATTTTCCGCATCGGGCATACCTGTCAGGCATCCTGCATCATCCAGCCAGGCGTCCATGCCCCGCCCCGCCTCACAGGACAGAATCAGCCCAGGATAGTCCATCCCCGTGGCATACTTTACAAAATCAATATACAGATCCCCCGGACTTCTGCGGCAGACCTCGATAATAACAGGCTCTCCTTCCTCTGTCAAAATGAATTGGGAATGCACCAGACCATCGCATAAACTCAGGCCGGCTGCCAGCTGCTCCACCAGCCCCTTCAGTCTTTGGACAACCTCCTCCGGCATGGATTCCGACACGCTTGTTGCCGACACGGCAAAGGGTGAATACTCATGGAATTCCCGGTCCATCATAGAGAAAACCACCTTCCCCTCATGCACTATGGCAGTAAAGCCATGATTCGTACCCTCCAGAAACTCCTCGATTAAGACATGGGGCATCCTGCTACCTGCCAGTGCGGCACAAATTGCCTCCCTAACCTCCCCCATATTGCGGCATTTCCTCATGCCCTTGCCGCCCGACAAATCCACCGGTTTGACAATGACCGGAAAGCGAAGGAATCTCACCTTCTCCAAATCCGAATCCATTCTGTATTCCACCACCTCAGGAACAGGGATGCCCACTCTCCCGGCAAAGGCTCTGTACAAATCCTTATGATGTAGCGTCAAAGCCGTCTGATAGGAATCATGTCCGGGAAGATGAAGCCTTTCGCAGGCATAAGCCGCTGACAGATAGGCAAAATCATTGCACCCGGAGCAAATTGCGGAAACCTCGTGAGACCTTGCCAGTTCATAAATCCCCTCTCGGTCTGAATAATCCCATGGAATATACTCATCTGCCAACCGGTTTCCCGCCGCATTCTCATCATTTCCCGTCACAAGGACGTAAAATCCCTGCGCCCTTGCCGCCTGAATCAACGGCACCTCCGAGTAGCCGCCGTTTAAAATCAATATCTTTTCCATCTCTCTCCTCTGTGCCTCATCAGCATCCCCTTCCTCGTCCATCTCCTCCAGCGCAGCTTTCCAGATAAAAGCAATACCATACGCTAAGTATAAAATGCCTCCACGGCCTGGCAGACCCGATTGATCTCTTCTTTCCCCAGCCCATAATACATAGGCAGCCTCAAAAGCCTCTCGCTCTCCGCCGTGGTATAGACATCCTCCCCGCAGAAAAGGCCATGCCGTCTCCCGGCCAGCGCCGTATGCAGGGGGACATAGTGAAATACCGCCAGAATCTCCCGACGCCTCAGCCAATCCAGCAGCCGGGTTCTCTCTTTCAAATCCCTCGCCTTGATATAAAACATATGGGCATTATGCCCGCATCCTTCGGGAATCACCGGCAGGGAAATCTTCCCCTTCTCCTCCAGCCCATGAAGCCTTTCATAATACAAGTTCCAAGAGGACATCCGCTGATTCAGAATCCGATCTGCCTCCTCCAGATTCGCCCACAGATATGCCGCATTCAGATCACTGGGCAGATAGGAAGAACCCAGCCCCACCCAAGAATACTTATCCACCATCCCCCGAAAGAACTGGCTCCTGTTCGTCCCCTTCTCCCGAATGATTTCCGCACTGTGCACATCCTCCTCCCGATCCAAAAGGATGGCGCCGCCCTCCCCCATGGAATAATTCTTGGTCTCATGGAAGCTGTAGCAGCCATAATCTCCAATGCTCCCCAGCATCCTGCCCTGATATGTACCCATGACGGCCTGGGCGGCATCCTCCACCACCTTCAGGCCATGCCTCCCTGCAATGTCCATGATGGCATCCATCTCGCAGGAAACCCCGGCATAGTGAACCGGTACGATCGCCTTCGTCCTCTCGGTTACGGCATTCTCAATCAATTTCTCATCCAAATTCATTGTGTCCGGCCGAATATCCACGAAAACAATCTTCGCGCCCCTCAGGGCAAAGGCATTGGCAGTGGACACGAACGTATAGGCAGGCATGATGACCTCATCCCCCGGCTGGATGCCACATAGGAAGGCAGCGATTTCCAGTGCGTGGGTTCCCGAGGTGGTGAGCAGTGCCTTTGCCCCCCCCGCCGGCGCCTCCAGCCAGGCAGAACATTTCTTCGTATACTCTCCATCCCCGGATATGCGCTTATTCTTCACCGCCCGCTCCATATATTGGAACTCCCTCCCGGTAAAGGGCGCCTCATTGAAATTTATCATTCTCTGCCTCCCCGTCTCTTGTCCGCTATGGGACAGATTCCCCCTTCGCGCCATAATGCATTCAGAAGTTTCCATCCCTGATCCCTACATCGAGCATTCCGCCGCAAAGTCAATCACCTTCTGATACTCCTTCACCTGATTCACCGACGCATATCCTTCCCAGCACTTGCCGCATGCCTCCACCTGGCTCTGGTAAAATGCCCGGTCATGGCAATACCGCTCCACCAGGTCAGGCACTTCCCCCAGAGAATCGCAGACAAAGGCATCTCCCACGTTGACAGCCACATCGCAGCCCGGCAGGGTAATGACCGGCACGCCGACGGAAACTGCCCTGACCGCACTCCCGCCACCGCCGGCACGCACCGGATTCAGGAATAAATCCGCCGCCTCCAACACCCCGGTCAGATCCTCCTGATACCCCAGATTCTTCACCTTTCCTGCCAGAGATGAGGAAGAAAAATCCCTGTGGCAGCTGCCGATCACCATGAACCGGCACCGCCCTTCCCTTCTGGCAATCTCCCGCATCACCCCTATAAACTCGGCATCCATCTCGTCATCCAGCCGATTGCCCACAATCGCTATGACGAAGGCATCCTCCTCAAATCCCAGAGAAGGCTTATCATGCTTCCCTGCCGGGGGTGGAAATTCCCAGCAGGGAAGCATGGTGTAAATCCTCTGGCCATTTCTCGCAATGCATTCCTTCATCTCCTCAATATAAGAACTGCCATCATCCCCGCCCGAAAGGAGCATAGGCGCCCGAGAGACTGCACAGCCCCTAGCACAGGCCTGAGCAATCATAGTGGTAATATCCCCCAGCAATTCGGCAATCATAGATGTCCCGCCAATACACCAAACCATTTCCGGCTTCCAGGCCTCCACCTCCTGAAGCATCTCCCGCACCTGAGGAAAATGCTCCTCATTCACAATCTGCTGGTAACCATGAATAACGCATCCCTGATATTCCCGCTGAAACTCCCCGTCATACCGACTCAAATAGTGGGGACGAAAGGGGTGCAGCCAGCAACTCGACACTTCATCGTAATTGATCTTCTCCACATTGACCAGCAACTGTACTTCATATCCCAAAACACCCTGCAAATGCCTCACCAAATTCAGCACCATCTGCGTGGGGGCATGCCTGTCCGACAGAAGGGTATCCGTAGCCACCAAAATCCGCCTGTGATGGCGTTCCTCATAGGGAATATACGCCAGTTCCACAGACAGTTCCCTGCGCAAACGCTCTGTCATAACAGCCAGACTCCGCCTCTGACTCTCATAGGATGCCTGGTACTCCTTAGTAACAAACCGCTCCCCTGCAATCTGCTTCATAATACCCACCGATAAATCATAGGGCAACGCCTCGTCAAGCATCAGCTCCTCCGCCCGGTCTAAAAACGCCTTCTCCTTAAAGAGATATAGAAAGACAGAAAGCACTAGAAGGTACAGCTGGGCATCCCGGGCAAAAATATGGTCAAACTGCGCCAGAACGTCCACCCCGCCTTTTTTCAAAGCAAAATAATTCACAGCCAGCCTTCTGCCAACGACTTTCATATCAGGCGACTCCGGCTCCTGACGCAAAATGCGAATCAACGCCACCACGTCATCTAATAAAAATTCAGATTCCATCATTCTCTCTATCACCCCATATGCATCATTCCATAGCCACCATACTGCCACCGCAATATATTTTTTGCTTCGCAGCTTGGCTTGCGCCACAAACCATGGCAGGAATGATGTAAAATATATTATTTCGTCACTTTTATTCATTTACATTATTAAATAGACTGTTATTATTTCGTCATATATCTTAATATATATTAGAAAGCAGATTATTTTATTATCACGGTATTAGGGTGTCAAAATGAATCAGGCATTCGCCCGAAATAGATTGATGATTGGAAAATGCATCCGATCGCTACTTATAGTGAACGACAAATATTTTGGTTTTTGGCGTTCACTGCGCCAATTTTTGCTATCATCATAAAAAAGCGAATTCCTCAAATTTCCTCTCAATCTGCCTATGAATGATTTCTGACAATTCCTTTCCTTCGCAGATTGCCTTGTACAGTTCCACCGTCTGCTCCATCACATGATATATATCCTGATGGCCTTTCCAGCCAAACATATTCCGAAACCTGGAGCAGTCTAATTTCAGGAGATTCGCCTCATGCTGCCCCTCCTCGCATTTCACGCACCAGTCTGCCTCCCCCCAGATCTGGCAAAACATGTCCGCCAATTCCCTGGTGGTAACGCAGCCATCATCATCAGGCCCGATATTGTAGTTGTTCTCATACGTCTTGTCGTCAAACTGCTTCATGGCAATCAGGAGATAGGCAAGCAATGGCTCCAGTACAAACTGATATGGCCGCACGGAATCGGGATTGCGCAGGACAATCTTCTCTCCTTTTACCGCATGCCTGACGCAGTCCGGCACAATGCGATCCCTGGCAAAATCCCCTCCGCCAATGACATTTCCCGCACGGGCTGTGGATACGCTGCAGCCGGTCTCTCCGAAAAAGGATCGCCGATAACTGACCGTCACCAGCTCCGAACAGGAC
>CATKZA010000023.1 GCA_949841235.1 uncultured Clostridiaceae bacterium | reverse complement strand
AGAGGGGGAGATACAGCTGGCAGACAGTGGGTATGGACAGGGACAGGTGTTAGTCAATCCATTGCATATGGCATGCATTTATACATCCTTCTGCAATGAGGGCAATATGATAAAGCCATATTTGCTATATAAGGATGATGGAAAACCGGAATATTGGGTTTCCGGTGCGTTTTCTAAAAAGACTGCAAAAAAAGTATTGGATGGGATCACGCAAGTGGTAAATCATCCGCATGGTACAGGCTATGCGGTACACCGTAAAGATGCCACGTTGGCGGGAAAGACAGGGACAGCGGAAATCAAAGCCTCCCAAGGAGATACGTCCGGTACGGAATTGGGCTGGTTTGCTGTCCTTACTCCGGGGGGAGATGAGAAAAAACCGATTCTCCTAGTAAGCATGGTGGAGGATGTGAAGGAACGAGGGGGAAGCGGCTATGTGATTGGAAGGGATAAAAGAGTGATAGAAAAGTGGTTTCGTGCTGAAGGAGAATGAAAGGGGACTGATGCAATATGAAAGGAAGAACATGGTTTATGATTTGCATTCTTATTTGCGGTGTGATTTTTTGCTCTTGTGCAAAAAAACGCATTTCGCCTGGGAAAACTCCGTCTAGCGTGTCGGAAGACATTTCTGAAACTCAATTTTCGCAATGGGAAAGAGGGTATGATCTGCCTGTGCCTGACGGGGAGAAAGATGAGGCAGAGGAGGAAACGTATCGGTTAATGGCATTTCTGACAGGTATTTACAAAAGTGCAGAGAAAGGCAATGCATCGAATGTTGTTTTGGCTGGTAATGCTATGAAGCAAATGAGGATGAAAATAAAGGAGCAGGGGTATTCGGTTACAAGTTCCGAGGTATATTCTAACATGGAAAATTATCAAGATGTTGAGAGGTTTTTATCCGATGCAAAATCGGGAAATAGCGGTTCCGCCGTGATATATGTGATACATTCAGATGGTGGGATCGGCAGGGAGAAATACATTTATGATGGGGAAGATATGTATCTTGTGGCATCCAATGCCGCTTGGAGTGATGAGGGAAAACCCGGCATGACATTTATTTCTTATACAAGACTAAAGAAATGGAGATATTCGGACAAAGGGTGGTTTTGTTATGAATTGTGCGTGCCGGAGTATCCGGAAGTGACAGAAGTGGTAGACGGGAGCCGCCTGCTACGAATCAAGCCAATGAGTAAGAAGAAACGCAGGCTCTCGAAACAATGCGTCCTGAGTCTGGGGTATCAGGGAAACAATCTTTTATGTTCCAACTGGGATGAAAAGCACCTGGAGAAATTGGATTTTAATGGTCTGTATGAGTGTTTTTATGAGATGAAATATAAGAAAAAGTACCATGATAAGATAAATTCGGATGGAATACCAAAAGAGCAGTTTGAGAGCCTGATGATGGAGTATCTTCCGGTTGCTTCCGAGGAAATACAAAAGCATGCCCGTTTTGATAAAAGGCATAAGACATATTTGTGGCAGGGGCTGGGGTGCTTTAATTATGCACCTACTTATTTTGGAACGTCTATTCCGGAGGTCACACATATAAGAAAAAATAAGGATGGGACAATTACTTTGACGGTAGATGCGGTATGTGAAATGATATTGTGCGATGAGGCGGTGATCACCCATGAACTAACTGTGCGTTTCGCAGAAGATGGGAGTTTTCAATATATGGGCAATAAGATCTTAAATGGGGGAATGAAAGAGATGCCAGAGTATCAGTATCGGTTTGCTGATGAATAACGTCTGATGCAGGGAACACGGGCAGAAGTCTAGGACTCTGCCTGCGTTTCCCAAAGTCCCATATCGGATAAAATCGACAGGGTAATTTCAGATGCAGCACTTCCGGTAGCGTTTGAGATGCCCTGGATATTTGTGGCAAAATAGGCAACGTGACCGGATTTTTCGATATATCCCATAAACCAGCCGTTCGTATCCTGTCCATTCACTCTGCACGTTCCTGTCTTGCCGGAGAGGGAAGCATTTGGTCTGGCATCAAAACGAATAGCATCTTTGACAGCATTTATGTTCTTGCCCGAAAACCCGAATTCATTCTGATACAATTTTTTCAACATGTCGACCTGTTCTATGGGAGATATTTTCAGTGAAAAATCCGTCCAGTACAAGTCGGCGCTGTCTCCGGCATGCTGGTTTCCATAGGCGATTTTCTGTAGAAATGACCGCACATTGTTCATTCCTGCCATGTGGTCAATGTTTTGAAAATACCAGTTGACGGAGGACTGCATGGCTGAATGTAAGTCCTGATCGGATTCCCAGGCGTCAAATGGGTAGTCCTCTCCGTTCCATGTCATTTTAGAATGCTCTGGTGTAATGATGCCGGACTCTAAGCCAAGGAGGGCATCATAAATTTTATAGGTGGAGCCAGGGCTTGTTTGTTCTGAGGCCGCCTCCTTATTATAAATCATCCAGTGGTCTTCGCAGCTGTCATATAAAACAAAGCTGCCTTTGAATCCCTCAAATTCGGAACTTAGATCCAGATAGGTAATATCTTTGTCTTTTTCTTCGAAATGATATCGTTCCTGCCCGGTGGCATAAGTTGGAAAGAGGGGAAAAATAGCAAGAAAGACTGCCATAATGAAAATGCAGGCAAAATGGCTTTGCATCTTTCTGCGGCGATTTTCCTTTTTAAAGTTTGAAATATTTAATATCCTTTTCCTTATTTGTTTTCTGTTCCCGCCGATACCAGTGATAAATGGAAAAGAGATATTTTCTTTGGAGATTTTTTCTGCAAAATTAATCAAGGCATTGCCGTAATTTTCATATTCCGATTCCTGTAGCATTTGCAGGACTGCGCAATCGCAGGCAATCTCACGATCACACCTTATTCTTTGGAAAGCATACCAGACAAAGGGATTGAACCAATATAATATCCCCGCCATAATGATGAAGTAATTGACTGCCATGTCTTTGTGTTTGAAGTGCTGCAATTCGTGCAATAGCATGAACCGCATGCTGGTATCGCTATCATCTGAAATTGTGTGAATTGGCAGGTAAATCCGTGGTCTTAGCAGACCGACAATCGCAGGGGACTTCAGAAAGGCAGTGCTATAAATTGGTATCTTAAGGCCAATTTTCATTTCATTTAAACACTCATAATAGAGATTCCTGACTTTGCTGTTTTGCAGGGGAAGCGAGGAACCAGTGACTTTGCGTAAGTGAAGGAATGAATGCGCTGTCAAAACCATCATCACAAAGATTCCTGCGAACCATAATAGACATAAGACATATTTGGCGGAAGATGGTGCTTTGCGGCTGACCGATATGGCGAAGTCCCCGATTTGTCTTGGCGTACCGGAGGGATTCGTGGAAATGCCTTCCTTTGTGGCAGGATTCCCATAATCGGAATGAGTGATGGTTTGTGAATGGTACCAGGATGGCATGGGGAGGCGTGCCGGAATAAAAGGAAGTGCTAAAAACAAAAATAATAAAAATCCAAGACGATATTGCATCCGGCTGGATAGCATGGTGCGGAATGCCCGTTTCGCAGTGAAAAGGATGCAGATCATGCCGCTGATCAGGAGATTGCACAGTATAAAATATACCACGAAGCCAGCCATTTATTTTTCCTCCTTATGGAAGCGGGCAGAGAGCAGGTTGCGCAGATCGTTAATTTCCGATTCGGAAAGCCTGTCGTTTTCGATGAATGAGGATAGCATGGCAGTAATGTTTCCATCAAAAAAGCGATTCAAAAATGATTTGCTTTCCTGGCCAACGTAGTCGCATTCCTGTACCAAAGGCGTATATACAAATATCCGGCTCTCTTTTTCGTAAGCAAGCACGCCCTTGTTTACCAGACGCTTAATCAAGGTTTGTATGGTTTTAGGACTCCATGAAGAAGTTTCTAAAAGTTTTTCAGTTATTTCCCTCGTGTTAATTGGTGCGTATTTCCATACAATTTTCATTACTTCATATTCAGCCTCAGAAATTCGTGGCAAAGCACTCATGCAGACACCTCCTAATTCTTACTGTTGTAGTATGGATATTATAAGTCTCTGACCGCAAAATGTCAAATCTTAATGATATTCCCGCTCAAATTATACGTTACTATTCACAGCCGTTCCTCTCATCATGCGATAGACCCGCTGCCTGACGGCATCGGTCGCCGCTATGCGGCTTTGTCTATCTTATGATGGGATGAACAGCCTCCACAGCGTATTTCTAGAAAAGAACCAGAATCTTATGTGCAAGCACAACAATTCTAGTCTATTTCTAGAAATAGCTGTGAATAGTAACAATTATACATAAAATAAAAAAGGATTTTGCTGCCCAAAGTATTGACAAGATAAAATGCTACCCATATAATTAAACCATGAGTTTAATTATTGTCAGGAGGGACACATGGGACGGAGAAAGAAAGAGCCTAGAAGCGTACATCGGGAAAACATAGCGTCTGCGGCATCCGCATTATTTTTGGAAAAGGGAATTGCTGCGACTTCTATGGATGATATAGCGAGAGCCGCCGGATACAGCAAAGCGACCTTGTATGTATATTTTGAAAATAAAGAGGAGATCGTCAGTATTTTGGTGTTGAACAGCATGAAAAAGCTTTATGACTATATATCCTCTGCGCTGGCACAGCACGAAAGCACAGAAGCGAGATACCGCCTTATCTGCCGGGGACTGGTACAATATCAGGAAGAATTTCCCTTTTATTTCAGGATGTTGCTGGATAAAATCAACATTGATTTCGAGAGCCGCGGCTGTCCGCCGGAAGAAAAGGAGATCTATCATATCGGGGAAGAAATCAATGAGAAGATAAAAGATTTCTTGCTATCAGGCATGGAGCAGGGGGAGCTGCGCAGTGATTTGGAAATTATGCCTGCCATATTTAATTTCTGGGGCATGCTGTCCGGAATCATTCAGCTTGCCGCAAAAAAAGAAGAATATATTAAGAAGTCGATGGGTTTATCGAAAAAGCAATTTTTGGAATACGGGTTTTCTCTTGTGTATCATTCGATCACGACGAAGGAGAGAGAATTGTGAGTGAAAATGATTGAGAGGTGTCTAAAATGAAATTATCCCCAAAAAGAATTATGATGTTTGCGGCAATGCTTCTTTTCCTTATTGGCTTGCTTGTTGCGGCCGTTTATTTGAAAAATGTGGCGGATTATAAAAAGGCAGTAAAGGAAACGGTTTTTAACGACATAGATCTTTCCCGTATCCCCGATGGAGTTTTTGCTGGGGAATATGACGTGGATTTTGTTTATGCCAAAGTAGAAGTTACGGTACGGAACGGAGTGATCACAAACATTGATATTTTGGAGCATGAAAACGGGCGTGGAAGCCCTGCGGAAATTGTTGCAGACAGAATCGTGGAAGAGCAGAAGATAGATGTTGACGAGGTATCCGGGGCGACAAATTCAAGCATTGTCATAAAGAAGGCTGTTGAAAATGCGTTAATGGGAGAAGAGTAGTAATATAGGGATGGGATCATATTTTTAACACCACATCTACGAAGAACTCCCTATTGTTGTTGGAGATTTGTACATATCCATGGTGCTTTTCTGCGATGGCGGAGATGGAGGCCAGGCCGGTACCTTTTCCGCTGTGCTTGGTTGAGAGGTATCCATCCTTTAATAGCCCAGCAGGGCTTTCAGTGCGGCATTGGAGCAGTACCTGACAGATGCATTTTCTGCCAACTGGGTATTGTATTCTGCCAGATGCATCCGAATGCTGTGAATATCCCCCCTGTCTGCCAGGGCGGCGAGTAGCCGTACAGAGTGGCGGAAGTCGTGGCGCAACCCGGCGGTCTGGTTCAAGTGCTCCTGCAATGTCCGGTATTGGTGTCTCCCCATCCATCAAGATGATAAAAGCCATAAACGTAGGGACCAGAGGAGGAAATAGTGCAGGTATAGGAAGAAATAGCGCAGGTTTTTTGTTGAATTATGCGGGATTGTAGATTATAATTATCATTTAGGAAGTTAGTTTTGTATCAATATGATTTGCGATTAGGAGGATTTGCAAATGGAGAGACGTTTTTATCGTTTGTTGTTGTTTCCGGTATTATTTTTTCTTGTCCTATTTTCATTCTCGGACAATATGGGGACGTCGAGAGTCTTGGCTCAGGATCAGGTGTCCAATCCCGACTGTCACTTGACGGCTATTGATGACACGGATGTTTCTACCAAGGTAAAGCCCGGCCAGCCCACCGTGCTGATCTTTGGAAAGACCAATTGCGGCATTACCCAGGGAACGGTAAAGGACATTGCTGGCAGCAAGTGGATTGGCAGCGGCGAAATCCGGGTGATCTTTGTGGAGTGCAATAAAGCGTCCCTGGAGTCTACCAAGGCATTTGGCCAGACATACGGATGCCAGGATATGATATTCTGCTATGATGACTCTGGCTATACCAACAACCGCATTTGGAATGAATACTGCGATATCGGCTTGGAGTTGGGCGTCAATATTGGTTCGTTCCCTACCACAGTGCTGATTGATGGCAATAACTGCGTGCAGAAAGTTCTGTCCGGGCGGCAGAGCGCGGATTCCATCTACTCTGCTTTGCAGGGCAGCTCCGGGGGTGACAATGGGGGAAATGTTTCGGATGCCGTGACTGTGGAAATCCAAGGGACAGAAGGCTATGCCTACGCCAGCCAGATTGCTGCTCTGGTGAATCAGGCACGGGCCGAGGAGGGGCTTGCGCCCTTGAAGCTTGATGAGACGCTCCTTGACGTGGCAATGCAGCGCGCCGCAGAGATTTCATTGTATTACAGCCACACCAGGCCCGATGGCAGCAAATGCTTTACGGCTTCCAGCCGTGGCACGCGCAAATCGGAAAATATTGCGGTAGGATACCCCAGTCCGAAGGCAGTGATGGACGCATGGATGGGTTCTCCGGGGCATCATGCCAATATCATGGACCAGGAAGTGACCAGCATTGGTGTTGGATGCTTCCGGGATAGCGAGGGCATCTGGAACTGGGTTCAGTTCTTTGACAATGCGGCGCCGTCGGGAACCGTCAAGGTAGAAGACAGTCTGGCAGTGCGGAAGGTTTCGATCAAGAAATCCTTTCTGCATCTGCAGACAGAGGGAGAGAAGCAGTTTGCCGAATCTGACATCAATCAGCAGATCAGCATGGATATTTACCACAGCAATGAGGAGTTTGAAAATAGCAAGCCGATGCTGCTGAATACTAATTTTACCTATCAAAGCAGCATGCCTTCCGTGGCCCAGGTGGATGATCAGGGTAAGATTACGCTGAAGGGCTCAGGCGATGCAGTGATTACCGCATCCCTAAAGTCAGATAGCGCCATCACGGCGGAATTGTCTATCAAGGTGGCTGGCTCATCATCAGTCCAGACCCCGCTTCCAACGGTTGCTGCTTCTGCGACCCCGCTTCCAACGGCCGCTGCTTCTGCAACTCCCCTTCCGTCTCCGACGGCTTCTGCTTCGGCAGTGCCAAAACCTTCTGCATCGCCTTCTCCCACGCTGAACCCAGATGGCACGGGAACCTCTAATCCGGTGGGGGTGATCTCTGGCGTTTCCGGGGTCAGGGCGGCATCGGAGAAGAATCGCATCAAATTAAGTTGGGGAAGGGTTCCTCAGGCGCAAGGGTATCTTCTGTACCAGTACAACAGTAAAGGGAAGCAATGGAATCAGATTGGTGCAGTGGCGGCCGGAAATAGTTCTTATACGGTGAAGAAATTAAAGCCAGCCACCGGCTACCGATTTGCCGTCAAAGCATATCGGACAGAGAATGGCAAGCGCATTGTCAGCAAGGCATTTGCGTCCGTCTACACTGCTACCAAGCCAGAAACTGTGAAGTTCCGCATATCGGCGAAAAAGGGAAAGGTCGGTTTAAAATGGAGCAAGGTGAAGGGTGCCACGGGATATGAAGTGTATTATAAAAAGGGGAAAAAGGCTGTCTGGAAGAAACTGAAGAGGACGAAGAAAACCAGTTTTTCCAAGAAACTGAAACCGGGTACGCGCTATTTCTTCACCGTGAAGGCGTATAAAAAAGAGAGAGGGAAATTTTATATTGGCAGTGGAAAGACTAAAAAGATTCTGATTCGATAATTTTAGCGAATTGCCATTTAGAACCAATCGTATCATTGTTTTTCATATTGACATCGTCAAAAGGTCTTGTTAGAATAGTGATAATAGTGAGTTGTACGTTTTTTGCGATGGCAGAGTGAGGGCATGCAGGCCATATTGCATGTTCCGGAGTGGTTTTGATGAAATTTGTATCCTGCTAGACAAATACTATGCAAATTATAGGGAGGAGCCAGATATGTACCATTGTCATGTTCATTTCTATTTGACAGGCCATTATGGCAGAATACTTGAAATTATACAGGAAATGTCTCCGCTGGAGCATTTTACCCACGAATTTTCTGTGAGCCAAAGTCCGAAGGAGACGCTGGCAGCCAAGGCGGACGTGATTTTGGCCGGCCTGCAGGAAGGTGCTGAGGAGGAGGCGCTGAGGCTGCTTTCTTCCAGTAAAAAAGAGGGCGCCCAAATCATTGTGCTGGCAGAGGATGGACAGATGCCCCTTTTGGCAGGGTTCATGTCAGAGATTCAGGATATGTGGAGGATGCCCATGTCGGATGAGGAAATCAAATTTCGGTTTCTGAGATGGCAGCAGAACTACAAGCGGGAGAAGGATTACTGGCAGACGAGTCATTATCTGGAGGCCACGATCAATGGCGTTCCAAACTTGATTTGGTATAAGGATAAAAACGGGATACATAAAAAGGTAAATGATAGTTTCTGCAAGACGGTAAATAAGACCAAGGAGCAGGTGGAGGGGCGCGGTCATGCCTATATCTGGGATGTGGAGCAGGATGATCCTGCCTGCATAGAATCTGAAAATGAGGTCATGACGAAGAGAAAGACCTTCGTTTCAGAGGAGGTGGTTGCAACCGGGGATGGCACCAGACTGCTCACCACATACAAGTCTCCTCTGTATGATATCGATGGCAGCGTGATGGGTACGGTAGGCGTGGCGATTGACGTGACCCAGGAGCGGGCTTATGAACAGGAAATCATTCAGAAGAATCAGAGTTTGGAGACTATTTTTACGACCATGGATTGCGGCGTGCTGTGCCATACGGTGGATGGCTCTCGCATTCTCAGCGTCAATCGGGCTGCTCTGAGCATTCTGGGCTATCAGTCTCGGGAAGAGTTGGAAGAGCAGGGGTTTGACATGGTTGCGGCTTCGGTTTTGGAAGAGGATAGAGCCAAACTTCAGGATGCCATTAAGAAATTGAATAAAGTGGGAGATAATGTCAGCCTGGAGTATCGGGTGCGGCATGAAGACGGGGAATTGCTTCACGTCATGGGAAACATCAAGCTTATTGAGGAAAATGGGCAGTTGTTTTACCAGAGGTTTCTTCTTGACTGCACTGCCCAGAAGTTGCTGGAGAAGAAGAATGAAAGGCATCAGATGGAACTGGTTCATGCCTTGTGCACGGATTATTATATTGTGTGCTTCTTTGATCTCAACACAGGGGTTGGCATGCCCATTCGGATGGAAGACGAGGTGAACGCCGTTTTTGGCTCCGTCTTTGTGGGGGAGATTTCCTTGGAAGAAAGCATGGAGCTATATATACAGAAGTATGTTTACGGCGAGGACAGGGATATGATGCGCCAGATGGCCTCTCTAGAGGCTCTGAAAGAAGAACTGGCAGAAAAAGATGCAATTTATATTAATTACCGCACGATTATAAATGGGGATATGAAATATTTTCAGATGAAAGCGGTGCGCACCGGAGACTGGGTGGAGGATCAGGGAATCGTTCTGGGAATCCGAAGCGTGGACGAGGAAACCCGCAGGGAGATGGAGCAGAAGAATCTGCTAGAAGATGCGCTTATGCAAGCCAATAGGGCAAATAAGGCGAAGAGCGTATTCCTCTCAAACATGTCCCACGATATCCGCACGCCCATGAATGCCATTGTGGGATTTACCACATTGGCAGTGACCCATATTGACAATATGGACCAGGTAAACGAATATCTGAAAAAGATTATGACATCGGCAAATCATTTGCTGAGCCTGATTAATGACGTGCTGGATATGAGTAGGATTGAGAGCGGCAAGATGCATTTGGAGGAGAAGCCCTGCAGCCTGTCAGATATTCTCAATGGCTTGCGAAATATTGTGCAGGCTGATATTCGTGCGAAGCAGCTTGATTTGTATATTGATGCGCTGGATGTTCTTGATGAAGATATTTATTGCGACAAGCTGAGGCTGAACCAGGTGCTTCTAAACCTTGTGAGCAATGCAATTAAATACACTGCGGCGGGAGGCACCGTCAGCATCAGGATTGTGGAGAAGCCGGGAGCCCAGACGGGATATGGGAATTATCAATTCATTATCAAGGATTCGGGCGTTGGCATGAGCGAGGAGTTCGTAAAGCATATTTTCGAGCCTTTCGAGCGGGAGGAGAATACTACCACCAGCGGCATCCAAGGAACCGGGCTGGGCATGGCGATTACGAAGAATATTGTGGATATGATGAATGGCACGATAGAAGTGGCGAGCGAGCAGGGGGTTGGATCAGAGTTTACCGTGTCCTTTAGTTT